>NZ_JAKJSY010000110.1:0-10040 GCF_050337445.1 Vibrio minamisatsumaniensis
GCTCTTCAGCTTGCTCTGCCAATAATCGTTTGAGTTTGGCATTTTCAGTGGCGAGCTCCCTTTCTCTATCGCTGATTTTCGCATCTTTTTTGACGGCTTTACGCCACCCATAAATTTGAGATTCATATAGCGAAAGCTGTCGTGCGGCAGCAGAGACACCGACTTTCTCTGCTAACTTAAGCGCTTCGGCTTTAAATTCAGGAGCATGTTTGATTCGTGTTTTCTTAGTTGTCATTGTTCACCTCGTTAGTGATTGTACTCACTTAACTCGGTGTCCAAAACTTCTGGTGCGGATCACTCATATAGGATTTGGCTACAAACATACTCATTATAGTGCTGAGTCTATCGCTCCATATACAGATAGAAAATACTCAAATAGCGAAAGTAAAAATCTCGGTGGCTTATATTTATCAGTAAGTGCTAACCTATACAAGAGTTTATATTTTTCCGGTTATGCCGATTTTAATACTCGGTTCAGCACTAGCATTAACAAATGGCAAGTCGGTCTCGGGCTCTCACTACTTAAAACACCACTTTTATCTGTACCATTTTCATGTGGTGTTGTTAACAATCGAACAGAAAGTGACTATGCTCCCAATCATACTGACGAAGGTGCCTATTGCTCAACAGGTATTAATACTCAAGTTGCGAAACATTGGGCCTTAGGCCTTATTTATCAACATGATTTCATTGATATACCAAAAAACACTTTCACTATAAAAAATACATTTCAATTTGGCTCCGTATTTGGAATTACTGCAGGTATAGATTTTGCGACACGAAAAAAAAAGGAAACTGGTCTTAGCTTAGGACTACAGTTTTCATTCTAATAATTATCTATTAATCACATATAAACCTTAAAGAGTATTAAATGAATAAAATATTTGCTGTACTAACCATAGCTGCTTTCACATCTTGCTCCGCTCTTGCTGCTAATTTGCACCTCACTCCTTGATAACGAAAATCCAAATATAAACTATTATTTTTTACATTAACCGAGCCCATGACATTCTCCTCACAACCCTACAACCAATGATGCAGCTGTTGCACCATTAAGCATTTCCTCTTCAACTCGTTCCCAAATGAAAAGAATCTTCCTTCCTCCAAATGGTCGAATGTAATGAATACCTTCAAAAAGTACCGAATCCTTCAATTGCTCTCGTATAACACGCTTGTCGTATTTGATTACCGATGATARTTCTTCAGTAGTTAAATAAGTGAAATCCATATTCCCTCCAGGGCTTTATTGTACCTCTTGAGGGTTAATATATACCCACAAAACACATCGCGCAAGTACTTTTTAACCCTTTAAAGGTACATTTAAGCTCTAGTTAAGTTATTTTCACACTCAAAAGAGTTAGATCCACAAACGGATCATCATGTATAATTTGATCATTAATGTAAGGAGAATAAGAAGAATGATTAAATGTCATTTATCAGCAATCATGGGAGCTAAACGCTTAAAAATTGCTGACGTAGTAAGGGAATCTGGAATAAATAGAAACACGGTCACGCGTCTATATCATGAGACTAATAATAGAATTGAATACGAAACACTCGAGACACTCTGCCGCTACTTAGAATGTCAAATTAGTGATTTGTTAGAAATTATAGAAGATGCTCAACCTAAARCTTTAGATTAGTTTTTTTCATATGGGGCTGAGGACATAGTATTAATTTTGCTAAAACAAGGCTAAGCAGAAATATCTACCCCTTGGTCCCTAGACGGTCCCTAGACGGTCCCTTTTTGGTCCCCAGAGATTATTTGATATAGAAGAATCGGAAAAATAATACGCCAGACACACAAAAACATGCAGCTAAGCGTTTGTTTTTAAAGGTTTTTTGGATTGTAAAACAGAAGGGGGCAATTGGAGCGTGCAGCGGGAATCGAACCCGCATCATCAGCTTGGAAGGCTGAGGTAATAGCCATTATACGATGCACGCACACTGTCTTAGAGTAAGACTGAGGCATTAAGAAGACTGGAGCGTACAGCGGGAATCGAACCCGCATCATCAGCTTGGAAGGCTGAGGTAATAGCCATTATACGATGTACGCGCATCGTCTTAACGAGTTTGATAATGCCACATCTAACTGAAAACGAAACCTTTTTCTTTCATTTTTATTCTAAGTGCTCGTATAACCACCACAACGCTAGTTTTTCACGCAAAAGTCTCGTCATTCCTTCTATCGTTTGGTACATTGACCGCACATTTGTTCTCCCCTAAAGTCCCCATGCCTTCCCAGTACCGAATTAACAAAATTGTTGAAATTGGTGACACTCTACACCGTAGTGGTTGTGCTCCATATAAGCTTGAAAAGTACACTCAATTCTATGCAAAAAAGCATGGTGTTGATGTCATGATCCAAGCGACGCCAACCGCGATTAATTACCAATTTCCTGATCATAACAACGCCGTTATTCTCAAGCGTCAAAAGATAGCTTCGATCAACCTGAGTTTGTTAGCCAATACGATTATTCGTATTAATCAACCGAGCAGTGATCCGGTACCAGAACCCGTAGGCTATTCAAAATTTGTAACGGCACTTGCCAATATGGGGATCCCACCTGCGTATTTGATGTTGGTAGGCAGTACATTGGAAGCGGTTGGTTTTTCTGCGTTATTGGGGTTGATGGTTTGGGCATGTCAGCAAGTTTTGCACTCACGTCGTGCCATCGCGGTTGAGTTCATTTCGGCCTTGTTAACCGGTATTGCAGTGGCCTTTTTAGCGAGTACGGGCTTACCGATACCGGTATGGGCTTTGTGTATTGCTTCGATCGTGTTGTTTGTTCCGGGCTTGTCCATCGCTAACGCATTAGAGTGTCTAGCATTCAATGATCTAGTTTCTGGTACCAGTTTGCTTGGGCAGAGTGCTTTAACCCTGATTAAGCTGTTTGTTGGGATTATTATCGGCCTCAATATTGGTGAAGCGATATGGGGACAAGCGGTATCCATCGATTATACCAATGCGATCCCAATGTGGATGCACATATCAGGCTTGGTGCTGATTTCAGTGTCTATCGGCGTGATATTTAATGCGCGTCCTAAAGATATCATGCTTGGCTTGCCGGTTGCTGTTCTGGGCATGTGGGGGCCATTTTATCTGGGCTTTGACAGCGGTTGGGTTGTGGGTACTTGGGTCACAACCGTGCTGATTACGCTTTACGGAACTTGGATTGCGAAGAAAATGGATCTGACGGGCTCGATTTATATTGTGCAAGGGATCATTATTCTAGTACCGGGTAGTCGTGTGCTTGTCAGTGCCAGCCAGTCGGTATTTGAGCAGTCTGTTTTGCCGATACCCAGCATCGGTTTATCTGCATTATTCATGTTCTCGGCAATTGTCGCGGGGCAAATTACGGCTTACTCTATCTACTCGCCAAAAGTGGAACATTAACTTTTCAATGGTTAACACAAACACAGCTTCGCCGCTGGGTTTGTGTTAGCCTGTGTTGTTTACAGCCATTGGCTCACGTAGCGAAAGCGATCCGGATTTGTGCTCGCTCAGCCATCCCTGAGTCATTAAAATGGCTCTAATTCTAATTTAAATGAAGTCGAAATTTATGTCTTTACCTCCTTGCCCGCAATGCCAATCTGAATATGTCTACCCTGACCAAAACAACCTAATCTGCCCTGAGTGTGCCTATGAATGGAACCCAGAAGAGGAGCGTCTAGCAAGAGAAGCTGCCCGAGTTAAAGACATCAACGGTGCAGTATTAGATGCCGGAGACAAAGTGACTTTTACTAAAGATTTAAAAGTGAAAGGAAGCTCGACGGTTCTGAAGATTGGTACCAAAGCCGTTATCAGACGCATCATTGAAGGAAAGGATCACCAACTGGATTGTAAACTTGATGGTGGTGGTGAAATGTTAGTGACGGCTAAATACGTAAAAAAGCAGTGACTTGATACCGGAACTCACGTGTTTAGTCACAGTCTGTTGAGCGAATGAACCGTGATTGGTCAAACCTATTCGCTGTTAATATTGGCTATCAAACCGACTCTAAAATGCGTAGCACCTAATTGATGACGTTATTGGTTAAATTGAATATTTGATCGCTGTTCTATTCCCTTGAAAATACGCGAAAGGGTGAAACATAACGCGAAATAAGCCGCGCCAACAATCAGCCATATCTCGAAGATCAACCCTGACGAATTTGCCATTTCTGTGCCGACAAACGTCATCTCTTGAATAGAAATCAGTGACACAATGGATGTGTCTTTGACTAAAGAGATCGCCTGACCGGCTAATGGGGGAGTAATCGCCGTTAAGACCTGTGGGCCGACCACAAATCGATACTTAGACAATACCGATAAGCCAAGAGAATCTGCGGCTTCCCATTGCCCTTTAGGAACACTTTCTAAGCCAGCACGAATCACTTCAGCAATATAAGCCGAAGAGAGCAAGCCAAGACAGATAACACCCGAGGCTAAGTTTTCCCATAGGTTAGCGGGACCAAATAGGAAGGCTTGCAGTTGGTTAATTTCACCATTGTGTTCACGTAAAATGCTTTCTAAACCAAGCAAAGGGATCAGTTGGTTAGAGACAAAGAAGTAAAAAATAAAGATAAAGACCAATGGCGGGATATTTCGAACCAATTGGATAAAAATCAGTGCCGGTGTTTTGATTAAAGCGATTTTAGAGTGTCTTGCTACACCTAACAGTGTACCGAAAGAGAGTGCTAACACCATGCTCCACAAGCTCAAACGTAATGTTGCGACTAAGCCTTGGAAGAAATAAGGAATACTGCCTTGAGAAGGTGGAATGAAAATCAGCGTGAACGCATCTTCCCATCGCCACTGGTAGTGAATGCCGACCGCAGAACGATAATAAAGCCAAGCTGAGAATGCACAAATAATGGCAAATAACACGTAATCTAATAGATTGAGGCGTTGATACCAAGGCTTCATGCGAAGATTGGGTTTGGGCGTTGATAGTGCGCTATTACTACTCACATTATTCCTGTTTAAATAATCATCATTCGTAGGCTGTTTTGGGATCTAAAGTGAATCAAAATACAGTGATTCAAATAGTCGATGAACAGGCAGTGTAGACAATACACTGCCTAGATTTAGAGCCGCTAACTCTGGTCACCTTGAAAGTGCGCTTAGGCTGAGGTTACTGACCTTGAGCTATCTGATTTTGCCAATCTAGCGTAGAGAACCAGTATTCGTAGCGCTCTTTTAGCCAACCGTCTTCAGTACGAGCTTTGATCCACGCGTTGAAGAACTCCGTTTTATCTGTTTCACCTAGGCGGACAGCAAATGCTTCGTTACCTTTTGATAAGCGCTCATTAAATGGAATGAATAGGGTATCTGCGTTTTTGATCGTTTCGTGCTCTGGTTTAGGGCTCGACGCAATCACCGCATGCGCATTACCGTTTAGCACTTCTTGAAACGCTTGAGCATCATCATCGAACTGAAGCAATTTGGCTTTAGGGAAGGTTTCACGAGCCATTTGAACAGTATATGCGCCGCGACGTACGGCAATTTTTACTCGGCGAGAATTAAAATCCGAGATCTGTGTATAGCCTTTCGCAAGCTCTTTATTGGCTGCAAGTTGAACACCCGAGTGAGAGTAAGGTTCTGTAAACAGGACGCTTTTAGCACGAGCTTCAGTGATAGACATACCGCCGATGATCACATCAAACTTGTTCGATAGTAGGGAAGGAATAATGCCATCCCATGCTGTCGGAACAAACTCCACTTTCCAGCCTGAGTCTTTGGCTAGGCGTTTTGCTACATCAATTTCAAAGCCAACGAGATCGCCTTGCTTATTGCGCATCGCCCAAGGCACAAAAGTCGACATACCAACGCGAAGAGAGCCTCGTTCGTTAATCTTGTCTAAGTTTGGCGTTTCAGAGGCCAGTGCGGGCAAACTGACGGCAAGCGCGAGTAGAGCCGTGATTGCGGTTTTAAATAGCTTCATGCTGATAAATCCTTATTGTGTTCGCCAGTTAGCGCCAAGCTTATGCTCAAGCCAAGCAGCAACGGCAGAAAGTGAAAGTGTAAGTGCAAGATAAATGATTGCCACAGAGAACCAAATTTCAAATGGCATCGCGGTTTCAGAAACAATGTTTCTGGCTTCGGTTGTTAGGTCGAAAATGGCCATGACACTCACAATCGAAGAGTTTTTGATGAGTGATATTACTTCATTTGTCAAAGGCGGCAACGTACGTTGTATCACCTGAGGAAGAATCACATCCCAATAAGTATAGATCTTCGATAAGCCTAAAGATTGAGCAGCTTCAAATTGTCCTCTCGCAATACCATTTAAACCAGCCCGGAAGATTTCGGCGGTGTAAGCCCCTTGGAAAAGTGCCAAGGCTAGAACAGCGGTGCTAAAGCGATCCAGCCCTAAGACGGGGCCAAACACAAAATAGAGCAGATAAATTTGTACTAATAATGGCGTATTACGAATCAACTCAACATAACTGCTGGCAAGGGTTCGACCAACTACGGAATTTGAGTTCCGTAACAGGGCTGTGGCTAAGCCAATGCATAGTGTGGCGACTAAAGAAATTAAAGATATATTGATGGTAACCAGTAGCCCTTGCATCAGTTCTGCCGGCCACCATTCGCCATCTTCATAAAAGGCGATGTAATCAGGGACACGCTCCCATTGCCAACTGTATCCCATGGTTTGTGCGCCAGAATCGAGAATCCAAACAACCGCTGCCACGAGTACAATAATTTGTACTAAAGCGGAAAGGGCGGGTTTAATAATTCGAATCAACATCAATAAGTCAGTATCTGATTTAGGAACGCTTGAGTTCGTTCATGTTGAGGGTTTTCAAAGAGTGCTTGCGGGGTATTGGATTCGACAATTTGTCCTTCATCCATGAAGATAACGCGATCGGCTACTTGTTTCGCAAAGCCCATTTCGTGGGTTACGCACACCATGGTGATACCTTCACTCGCCAGTTCAACCATCACATCGAGCACTTCGTTGATCATCTCCGGATCAAGCGCTGAAGTTGGTTCGTCGAACAAGAGTAATTCTGGCTTCATACACAGGGAGCGGGCGATAGCCACGCGTTGCTGCTGGCCACCAGAAAGTTGTACGGGGTATTTGTTGGCTTGTTCTGCAATGTGCACACGCTCGAGATAGTGCATTGCTATCTTCTCGGCTTCTTGTTTGCTTTTTTTCAGTGTACGTATCGGAGACAGGGTTAGGTTCTCAAGCACAGTAAGATGGGGGAATAAATGAAAGTGCTGAAATACCATTCCGACTTGGCCCGGTGTGTTGAACTTACTCGGCAGCACTTGTTCTAGTACGTAAAGTTCGCCGCTCTCGAAAGCTTCTAGCTGATTGATACAACGGATCAAGGTTGATTTACCCGAACCTGATGGTCCGCAAATCACCACTATCTCTCCTTGTTCAATATTTAAATCGATATCCTTTAGGGCATGGAAATCACCATACCACTTGTTAAGTGACTTAAACCTAACCATTTCCTTGAGATTATCCAAATCGTTGTTCATACCTTGTAAAGAGACGGGTTTACCTTAACAATATAGAAACATGATTGCACATAAAATTAGGGACTTATGAGAGTTTAATAGCATCTTGTAGGGCAAATTAAAAAGCAGCGACCACAATGAACGCTGCTTTATTTGCACGAAAGAAATAGGTAATGGGTTCAGTAAGAGGTAAAAAAACTCTTTGTATAACCGCTCTCTTTGCTTTCTCTCTATTTTACCGATTCTTAGTGGATTGCCGACTCTAGAATCTCACGTGTTTTCTCAGGCGTGATTGCTTGGTTCTCGCCAAGTTGTAGGTAGCCGTGTGATTCAAGTTGAGCGACAACATTATCAATCGCTGTTGCTTTGTTTGTTTCGTAGCCATCGAACATTGTCGCCACGTCTAGGCTGTGGTAGAAGGCTTCGATTGCCGCGATTGTGCGCTCGGCTAAATCAGCACCGGTTTCTAAGCCAAATACGTTGCGACCCATTTGCTCGAGCTTGCTGCGTTTCGCTTCGATTTGGTTGCGAAGGAGTGACGGTTGAACAATTGCAAGTGAGCGTGCGTGGTCTACGTGCCATAGTGCTGTGAACTCGTGACCAATCATGTGTGTTGCCCAATCTTGAGGGACACCCGTGCCAATCAGGCCGTTAAGCGCTTGGTTTGCTGTCCACATTAGGTTTGCACGCCACGCATCGTGATCACGTTCGTCGAATTGCTTACCCAGAACAAGGAGGTTCTTAAGCAGTGTTTCTGCATAACCGTCTTGAACCATCGCGTTTGTTGGCATTGTGATGTATTGCTCACATACGTGAACCCATGCATCAACTAAACCGTTAATCAGTTGGCGCTCTGGTAGAGACTTCATTACATCTGGATCCATAACTGCAAACTTAGGCTGTACCGCAGGGTTCATGAATGCCAGTTTCTCTTGAGTCGCTTTACGAGTGATTACGGCACCCATGTTCGATTCAGACCCCGTAGCAGGAAGTGTCAGTACTGCCCCAATGGGGGTCGCTTCTGTCACTTGGTGTTTGCCTGCTAAGATATCCCAACCGTCACCGTTGTACTTAGCTGCTGCTGCAACGTACTTAGAACCGTCGATGACTGAACCGCCGCCAACCGCGATAATGAACTCTACGTTTTCTTCTTTAACCAGCGCGACTGCTTTGTCTAGCGTCTCTTTGGTTGGGTTTGCCTCAACACCAGAAAACTCAATCCAAGCGTGATCTTTTAAAGATTCGACTACTTGGTCGTAAACACCGTTGCTCTTGATAGAGCCGCCCCCGTAGATGACGAGTACTTTCTTTGAAGTATTAACCGCTTGGCTGATAGCCTCGATTTGGCCTTGGCCGAAGTGGATGACTGTAGGGTTAACATAAGTAAATTGCATTGTAGGTTCCTTGTGTAAAGCTAGATTTTTATTTTAATGTATTGCTCGATTTTCATATTTGCATATTAGTACAGAATACTAGGGTGTTGAAGGTTGATTTCTCTAAATTAATTGCCTATTCCTACAAAATTGATATTCTTTCTTTGGTCTAGTCTACTTACTGTTAGCGCTTGAAATGGAGAGTCGCCACTTATGAAAACACTTGCTCAGTTATTACAGTCTTATGTTGAACACAAAGGCTGGGATGATCTCGAAGGGATCAGAGAAACTGACATCGAAGGTGTTTGGTTTTATCGGAGCAGTGTTGGCAACCAACGCCAACCGTTTACTTATCAGTCTGGCATCATCATGCTTGGGCAAGGTAAAAAGAACATCTATATTGGAGAAAGGCCAGTCACTTACGCCGCAGGTGACTACCTTGTCGTCGGTGTGCCAATGCCGCTAGAGTGTGAAGCCTTGCCTGTTAATGGTGAGCCCTTGCTTGGTTTATCGATTAGCATTGATTCTCAGCGTTTACATAGCTTAGTTAAAAAGCTCGAAGACCAAGGTTTTCTAGAGAGCTACTGCAACAAACATAAGCTAAGAGCGAGTGGTTTGGAGTCGACACCAATGGAAGAGTCAATGCTGGAGAGCTTTACTCGATTGGTCAAAACGCTGCATTGCGGCATCGAAGCCAACATATTGGGTGATGCGATGGTTAATGAGATTGTCTACCGTGCACTAACAGGTTCAGAAGGGCGCGTATTGTTTGATTTAGCTCATCATGACGGCCATTACGCCCGTGTTGCCAAAGCACTGTCTAAAGTGCATCAAGAGTATGACCAAACCATTACCGTTCAATCGCTTGCCGATGAAGCTAACATGAGCGTGTCTGCTTTCCACAATGCTTTTCGTAACGTCACTTTTGAATCGCCACTTCAATACTTAAAGAAGGTCAGGCTCAACAAAGCTAAAGAACTGATTCAGTTAGAGGGGCTTCGCATCAGCGACGCTGCACGCCGAGTTGGCTACTCCAGTCCATCCCAATTCAGCCGCGAATTCAAACGACACTTCAATACCCCCCCCTAGAGCGGTATAGCGCTCTAGGGGGGGGGGGGAGATTATGTTCGATGCACTCATGCTCCATATGCTTGTTAAATTATATGGATAAATGTATCTAATTATCGGTGTTCTCAGTTTATTGG
>NZ_JAKJSY010000111.1:0-9680 GCF_050337445.1 Vibrio minamisatsumaniensis
CAACTTAGTACTGTGTTCGGTTTATTTTTAATAAAGAGATAATATCTAATTTGGTAAAAATTACTAGATACAATCCAAGAAAGTCTGACCAATAATAGTAATTAAAGTGAAAGTTTAAGAGTGGCGGTGAAAGCTATTGCTAAACTCACGCTTCTGTAGTTCAAAATTCTCTGGAGTAAACAACAGCACTGAACCCTGCGTATACCAATCACCCAGTACAATGCGAGTTTTATTGCAACCATTCGCATTAAAGATATGGATATTTGGACGATGGGTATGGCCGTGGATCATAATATTCACGTGGTGTCGTTCCATGACATTTTCGACTTCTTGTTGTGTCACGTCCATGATGTCGAGAGATTTAGTCTGCTTGTCTTCATTAATATCAGACTGAACTTTAGAGACGATTTTCTTTTTGATGAAGAATGGAATTCGATTGAAGACCCACTGTAACCACGGTTGGTGCACTTTTTCACGGAAAGCGAGATATTTTACATCTTCGGTACATAAGGTATCACCATGTAATACCACCGCTTTTTGCCCATAGATATCGATCGTCGATACTTCGTCTAAGAGCTGAACACCGGTTTGTTTGGCAAATTTTTTACCCACTAAAAAGTCGCGGTTACCCTGAGTGAAATAACAAGGAACTCCGGATTTGACTAAGTCGATAAAGGCCTGACGAATGGAATTGGCGAACTCACTTTTATCGTCGTCACCAATCCAGAATTCGAACAGATCGCCTAACACGTAGAGTGCATCGGCCTCTACTGCTTCGTTTTTCATGAAGGTTAGGAAGCAATCGGTAATATCTTGTCGTGATGGTGCGAGGTGTAGGTCTGATATAAAATATGTTTTCATAGGTCTAAAAAAGGGAGCGATTCGCTCCCTGTATCCTGGTTTTATCGGCTGATCAATTATTAATACTAGGGCGTGTTGACCTTTGGCGGTTAAATTTTGTTCTAGATCAACACATCCTAACCGATAGCAAGTAATTAAGCTTCGATTGTTGTACCCGTGATGATCACTTCTTCTAGAGGTACGTCTTGGTGCATACCCATAGAACCAGTGCTAACACCTTTAATCTTGTTCACGATGTCCATGCCTTCAACCACTTCAGCGAATACACAGTAGCCCCAACCGTCTAGGCTTTCGCTACGGAAGTTTAGGAAAGAGTTGTCGTTAACGTTGATGAAGAACTGAGAGCTCGCTGAATGCGGTTCCATAGTACGAGCCATTGCTAGCGTACCAACTTTGTTCGCAAGACCGTTGTTTGCTTCATTTTTGATTGTTGCACGAGTCGTTTTTTCTTTCAGGCCAGAAGTCATGCCGCCGCCTTGAATCATGAAACCATCGATAACACGGTGGAATAGTGTGTTGTCGTAGAAACCGTCACGGCAATACTGTAGAAAGTTTGCGCTTGTTTCTGGTGCTTTTTCTTCGTTAAGTTGAACTTTGATATCACCAAAATTTGTGTGAAGGATGATCATGATTGTTACCTTACTGTCTTTTTAATATGAAGTTCGAATTCTAGCGCATGTTGGCGGACTTTCAAATCATCAAATCATCTACTTAACTCGGTTGTTTAAGGGAATTCCTGCTTTGGGGGATTACCTAATAACGTATGAATTGTTATACTTACCCTCTTATTTTGATTAATACACAAATATAGATAGAGATCATGCTAAAAATTTATAACACACTCACAAGGCAGAAAGAGGAATTCAAACCAATTACAGCTGGCAAAGTCGGCATGTATGTCTGTGGGGTAACCATCTACGATCTCTGTCATATTGGTCATGGCCGAACGTTTGTTTCTTTTGATGTTGTGACTCGTTACCTTCGTTATCTTGGTTACGATTTGAACTTCGTTCGCAACATCACAGATATCGATGACAAGATCATCAAGCGTGCCAACGAAAACGGTGAGTCTTGTGAATCTCTGACTGAGCGTCTGATCGGTGAAATGCACGCTGACTTCGATGCGTTGAACATGAAGCGTCCAGACGTTGAGCCTCGTGCAACGGAATTCATCACGGAAATCATTGAGCTTGTTGAAAAGCTGATTGAGCGTGATTTTGCTTATGTGGCAAGCAACGGCGATGTGATGTTCGAAGTGAAGAAGTTTGATGAATACGGCAAGCTTTCAAAGCAAGACTTAGAGCAACTGCAAGCAGGCGCTCGTGTTGATGTTGATTCTGCAAAACGTAGCCCGTTAGATTTTGTTCTTTGGAAGATGTCTAAGCCAGGTGAGCCGACATGGGAATCACCATGGGGTCCAGGTCGTCCAGGTTGGCACATCGAATGTTCAGCCATGAACTCGTCTATTCTTGGTAATCACTTTGATATCCACGGTGGTGGTTCAGATCTACAGTTCCCGCACCACGAGAACGAAATCGCACAATCTTGCTGCGCGCACGGCACTCAGTATGTAAATACTTGGATGCACAGTGGCATGGTGATGGTCGACAAAGAGAAAATGTCTAAATCACTGGGTAATTTCTTCACTATTCGTGACGTGCTAGCACATTACGATGCTGAAACAGTACGTTACTTCCTAATGTCTGGTCACTATCGTAGTCAATTGAACTACAGCGAAGACAACCTAAATCAAGCGCGTGCATCGTTAGAGCGTCTGTACACATCACTTCGAGGCCTAGATCGAACAGCGGCTCCCGCTGGTGGTCAAGAATATGTAACTCGATTCTCTATGGCAATGAACGACGATTTCAATACACCTGAAGCGTATTCGGTGTTGTTTGAAATGGCTCGTGAAATCAACCGTATCAAGACAGAGAGCATCGAAAAAGCGAGTGCTCTCGGTGCATTGATGCGTGAACTTGCCGACATCATTGGTATTCTTCATCAAGATCCAGAAGCTTTCCTTAAAGGTGATGCTGCGGGTAATGACAACGAAGTAGCAGAAATTGAAGGCCTTATTAAACTACGTAATGATTCACGTGCCTCTAAAGACTGGGCTAATGCTGATCTTGCTCGTGACAAGTTAAATGAGTTGGGTATTGTTCTGGAAGATGGTCCAGAAGGTACGACTTGGCGTCGTAAGTAAATCTTATAAGAAGGGCTGATTTTCAGCCCTTTTTTCTAGTACACATTCTTTAATGTCACCTTTGCTTTTATCTTCAACTTTTAATTAACAGGAATATTTCTGTGGCCCAGATGTATTTTTATTACTCAGCAATGAATGCGGGTAAATCAACAACACTTCTTCAATCTTCATTCAACTATCGAGAGCGAGGCATGACGCCCGTGATCTTCACAGCAGCGTTAGATGATCGCTACGGTATCGGCAAGGTCAGCTCTCGAATTGGTCTACAATCTGAAGCTCAGCTGTTTAAAAATGACACGGATATGTTTGAAGCAATTCAAACGCTTAATGAAGAAGAGAAGCGCCATTGTGTTTTGATCGATGAGTGTCAGTTCTTGTCAAAAGAACAGGTGTACCAACTCACAGAAGTGGTTGATAAACTGCATATCCCTGTACTCTGTTACGGCTTACGTACCGATTTCTTGGGAGAGCTGTTTGAAGGTAGTCGTTACTTACTTTCTTGGGCAGACAAACTTGTGGAGTTGAAAACCATTTGTCACTGTGGTCGTAAAGCTAATATGGTTATTCGTACCGATGAACACGGTGTGGCGATTGCCGAAGGTGACCAAGTGGCTATTGGTGGTAATGACCAATATGTTTCTGCATGTCGTTTGCACTACAAAGAAGCGTTAGGTAAATAAACGGCTTCTTGGTCTCTTTCCTAAAATGAACAGCGCAAAAACATCATCTAAAGTGAAAATCTGAGAATAAGAAAACGGTGGCCAAGTGCCACCGTTTTTGCTTTTAGAACAGGATGATTTGGTTACTTAAAGTGTTATTCAAACCCCAGTTTCTTCAACGTTTGGTAAGCGTATTCAACGTTGTCTGGGATAGGCATATCAATCTGAAACCCTTTGGATGGGTATGATTTGATTCGTTCAAAGTCAGCAAGTAGCGCGCCTAACACCATATCTAATGGTAACTCTTCGTTAAAGTAATCAACCCAGTTTTGCCATTGTGACGTGACTTGAATCTCGGTCGCTTTGTCTGGCCACTGTTTAGTAAAAGTCGCATAGGTTCGTTTTTCCATAAATGGCTTTTGAACTAAGGTCAGTCGTTTTGGAAATAGCCCTCGTTCTGTCAGTAGCTTGTGGGTAAAACGTACATTTTCACCGGTATTGGTTGCATGCTTTTCAATAATAATGTCTGATTTAGACACGCCGCAGTCTCTGGCAATTTCGGCAAATGTTTCTGCTTCTGAGCTATCAAATTTCCCTTCAGTAAAGCGTCCCACACCACCGGAAAAAACGATGTAAGGCGCGACTTTTTGATGATAAAGCTCGGCCGCATATTCAGCGACTCGGGTATCGTTACTGCACAATACAAAAATACAGTCTGAAGGCTCAACTTTATGGCCCATCGACATGAAATTCCAAAGGGTGTCAACTGCGCGATGGAGCATCACTGTAGATGGTTTGTCTAAAGAAGATTGAGTGGGAGATTGTTTAGTCATAAAGCGCCTCCAGTGTGGAATTGAATTTAAATGAGTAACCTAAATCGAGGAGCTTTTTCGAGGAGACCCGTTTGTCTGGAGTATCGACAATCGGTGGAAGCGGCTCGCGGCTATTCACACTCTTGAGTGCGGCGGCGTAAAATTCAGCTTTACTGACCGTATTGGGCGTCGTTACGTTAACCACTTCATTGTGCAGTTGCTCAATAGCGAAATTGACCGAACCAATGGCATCGTCAAGATGAAGCATATTTGCAGGTGCTTGAGAGCTAACCTGTTTTAATTTACTTGCGAATCTTGATGGGTGGCGGTTTGGGCCAATTAAACCGCTGAAACGAAGGATAGTGAAATCGAGCCCTGAATCCATCACCAACTGCTCAGCTTGCAGCATCACTCGTGCGTTATCGGAAAATGAAGGTGTGTGTTTGTTTTCTGAGGTGAGAAGGGCGAACGAGGCATCTTGTTCATGCAATACACAGGGTTTGTTTGGGTATACCGTGGTTGAGCTGATCATAATGAGCTTGTTAATCTTTGCTCTCAGACATGCATCAGTGAGTTGCCGCCAGTACTCGGCATATTGCGTACCTGCTCCTTTTCTAAAGCCAGGAGGGAAGCTACCAATCACAATCTTCGCATTGCTTTTGCATAAAAGCGAAGAGAGTCGCTCAATAGTCTGCTCAGGCTCTGATGAACTAAAGCTAAACTCTTCACAGGGGATTCGTTCGTTACCAATGGTGCGGGCACCTGCTTTGGTGGTTTTTGTTACCACCACTTGGTGACCATGTTTCATTAAATGTGTCGACAAAGGTGCACCTAGCCATCCTGCTCCGACGATAAATATAGAAGCCATACGTTCCTCACTGTGGTTAGTACAAGCCTAACAAAGCTTTGGCTCAAAATGAAAAAACTCCACGGCCGAGGCAAGTGGAGTTTAGGCTATAACTTAAGAGTTTTAGCTTAGTATGCGGATTAACTTATCTGCGCGTTCGGCCATCTCGATACCTTCATCTGTTAGATAACCACCGTCTGGCAGAGTACACAGGTTTTTTTCGAATAGGCGCTTAACAGCGTCTTGAGTTTCTTGGGCTGCTTCTTGATGAACTTTGATACCAGTCGCGGCACTGCTCAAGTCAAATTGAAGAAGGAGGTTTAATTCAGCAATATGTTTAGCGTTGTACTTCATAATTAACCTATAAATTCATAACGTTCTCTCTTTCCACAATAGTGCGCATTGACCGCTCAGGCAATAGCAAATAAAAAGAATTGATAAGTGATCCCGAATTGGTCGATTAATCATCGCCGGGTGGTTTTTTTTTGGTTAGGTTGGGTGATTTATGCTCACTTAAGTCATCGGTGATGTTTATTGCTATACGGTTGTAATATATTATGGCGAGACATAGATTGCGTTGAGCAAATATTGTATTAAAAGGATGGGCAATTAGTGAGAGCGAACAAAGTAGCATTAGTTGTTAGTATGCTATTTGCTATCGCAGGGTGTCAGAGCACACCCTCAAAGCAGACAGATGCAAATCAAGTTACAAATAAGGATAATGAGTCTGCAACAGGCATTCATTCTTTTCATCATGTTCAAAGCGTGCATGCTGAGTGGGAGTCTAAGCTCAAACACCATGCCCAGTGGTCTATTTATGCTCCCGAAAATTACAATGAACTTTTAGACGCATGGGACGATGCTGAAAGTATTTATGCGGACCTATTGAAAGACGAAACTCGCCTAACTAAAAGTTACTCCATTTTTTCAAGCCTAACTTACGCTGAAGCTTTTGATGAAAACATCGCGTTGGTTAAGTCAAACTATGAGTCGATTTTAGCACTGAAGAAGAAGGCTGACCGAGTGTTAGCGGATTCGATTGTACAAATGGATTACCTTAAGTTTCTTGGTGCAGATACTCTGTTTACATCGAGCTATAAGCGGTTGTATTCAGAATATAGTGAGTTGTTTGAGTACGTGTTAGTCGATGAGCTAGAAGATGCTCAAGAAGCGCAGGTGGAATTTCTTAATCACGCTCGTTTGCTCGAAGTTAAAGTCGCGTATAAGAAATACATAGAACCTCTGAAAAATGAATTAGAGTCTTTAGAAGATGACGATTTTGATGATGTTGTTCCACTGACCTTTGCGAAAGCCGCTTTTCAAATTGCATTAGCAGAGGCGCAAGTAAAAGCCAGCCCACGAGAAAAATCGATCATTGAAGACGCCGTTCATGCTGCTGAGTTCGAATTGAGTCACATGCGTAGTGTTGCTCATGAAGTCAAAGCTCTTGCGAATGTGAAAGGTGATGAGTTCGAACAATCGGTATTGAATATGGAGAGTCATTTACTCAGTATCTCAAAAGCGGTCAATGGCGAAGATTATCGTGATGTTGTTCTGCGCCTTCAATCTCAGAAGATTGTGGCTAGCATCAAAGCATTGAAAAGCGAGAATCAACAGCAAAGGCTGCAACTGTCTGAGGCGAAGGAAAGGCGTGAGTTATTAGATGCACAGATAATGAAGAGTGACGCTCACATAAAGAGCCTAGAAGAGTTGGTGGACACCTTGAAAAGCGTAGGGAGTAAAGGTACCAATCAAAGTGACACTGATATGACATCTTCGAACCTTGCCTTGGAAAGAAAAGATCAAGCGCAATAATGCGTATCGGAAGTGTGATGGAAGTTCCATTTTAATCCCGGAAATCTTTGTATTTGTGATTAAGTTAAAAGCGCCTAGGGCGCTTTTTTACTTTCTGTTGATCTAAATCAAAATATCGAAATAATGGCTTTCAGAAAGTCATTGTTGTGTTTGTTTTTCTTCTTTTTATTTTTAAGCTATTGATAATTAGGGTTAAGTTTTTATCCTATTGATGATTTCTCATTCATCRGACTTCTCTTTTTAGTATTAAAGCCGTATGAAATTTCAATACCACTGACGGTTTTGTATTTTCTTTATTGCGAACGGCTTTTTGAGCATGAAATAGCTCTTGAATTCGGCAATGAAAGAGTGGATTATCTTGCTCCCGAAAACATGTTTCAAAATGTAAATTATCATGAATCTAAACCAATTTGACTCACTATTACCGCCACAAATGGCCGAGCGCGCTGCTGATATCGGCGTAGGTAAAGCAACAAAAGATCCAATGAAATCTCTTCTTTTAGCGATTTCCGCGGGTATCCATATCGGTATTGCGTTTGTGTTCTACACTATCGTAACCACAGGAGCTGGTGATTTTCCGTGGGGTATGACTCGCTTATTGGGTGGCCTGGCATTTAGCTTAGGCTTGATTCTCGTTGTCGTAACCGGCGGGGAGCTATTTACAAGTTCTGTTTTAACGTTGGTGGCGCGCGCAAGCGGCAAGATCACTTGGAAAACGTTAATTAAAAACTGGGCTACAGTTTATATCGGTAACTTGATTGGTGCGCTGTTGCTAGTGGCCTGCATGCTTCTGACAAAACAATACATGCTCGACCATGGTCAAGTTGGTTTGAATGCAATGGCGATTTCCCAACACAAACTGCATCATGGCTTTATCCAAGCTGTCGCGCTCGGTATCATGTGTAACGTATTAGTTTGTATCGCAGTATGGATGACGTTCAGTGGACGTACACTGACTGACAAAATCACGGTCATGATTTTGCCTGTTGCGATGTTTGTATCGTCTGGTTTTGAGCACTGTATTGCGAATATGTTCCAAGTACCATTGGCCATAGGCATAAAAACGTTTGCTCCGGCGTCTTTTTGGACCATGACGGGTGCAAACCCTGCGGACTATGTTGATTTGAATTTGATTGATTTTTTAACGAACAACTTATTACCTGTTACTTTGGGTAATATCATCGGTGGCGGCATATTTGTCGGTATGTGGTATTGGTTAATCTACTTACGTGATTAATTCAGACGCATTGATAACTCGATACTGATTGATAATCTTTAAAAACGGCCTGCAATGCAGGCCGTTTTTATTTGTGGAAAACCACGTCAGCCTCGCTTTAAATTATTGTGTGAAGGCTCAATAGTGCAAGCTCAGTCAGAATGCCTATGTCTCTGAAATTGTGAAAGGTTTAGTGTGATAAGTCTTTTGCCGAGTCAAAGTGGGTAAAAAAGAATCGACATTGGTTCGGTTATCCACAGTTTCTGTGGATAACCTGTTCCAAATTCAGTGAGTAAACCGATCGTTGTGAAGTGAGAGCCTAGTTTGTTGGCTGTATTCGGGCGAGAACTCGCCCTTGTTTGGTCAGAGATGTCTTCAACGCTAAGTGAAGTGAAAGAGCTAAAGAACAGCTCATCATCACGAAAATAGCCAACATGATCATCAGTTGATATTTGATCGCAATCATTGGTGAAGCCCCGCCTAAAATCTGCCCCGTCATCATGCCTGGAAGCGTCACTAAGCCTGTCGTTGCCATAGAAGCCATAATCGGAGACATCGCCTTTTGTATCGCCGTACGTACAAAAGGCGCCGCGGCATAGGCTGGAGAGGCACCTAACGCAATTGCCGCTTCGTATTCTGATTTCTGTGTGTCAAAAGCACCAAATAAGTTCTGCAAAGCGACAATATTACTGCTCAAGCTATTCCCTAATAACATACCTGCGATAGGGATAAGATATTGCGCGTTCAAAATAGGGGTCGGTTTAATGATGAAAAAGCAGATAAATAAGACAATCGGTATACAAGTTACCGTAAGGCTAACGGCGACAGGTGCTAAAAGTAGGCTCCTTGGTAGCCGAGTTTTTTCAACAATCGAGCTTGCGCCGACGATAATCATCGCAAATAACCACAGTAAATTGACCCATAAACTATTCAAGGTGAACAAGTATTCTAGGTAAAGTCCAACCAAAAATAGCTGAATAACCATACGAATTATGCTGATAGAAGCCTCTTTGCCAAGGCCGAGTTTTAACTTGTGGTTGATGGTAATGGGTAGCAAGAGAAGTGAACTGAAGAACAATAATTGCCACCAAGAAATATCAATAACGTTTTGCATAGTGCTTCCTTTTAAGTGGATACACATGATATCTGAAAGGGCTAAATGATGCATTTTTGTTTCTTCTCTGCCGACCAAAACAGATTATATTCTTTAACAAGTACGATACAAAATATTGGTGGTTTTCACCCTTTTTAACTAATACTTAGT
>NZ_JAKJSY010000112.1:0-8740 GCF_050337445.1 Vibrio minamisatsumaniensis
TAATAAAATTCCAATTTGGTTGATTATCAATTATTGGGTTTGAATGTAAACTCATTTGATGAACAAATAACAAACAAGGAGGGAATTATTTGAGCCAATCAAACTTTAAAAAAACACCGTTACTGTTAGCCATGATGATCATTGCTACCGGACAAGTCGGTGTCAGCATCTATTTGCCATCTTTACCGTTAATTGCTGCTGACTTAAGTGTTTCTCAGGTGGATGTTCAGCTGCTTGTTACGCTGTTCCTTGTGGGCTTTGGTCTGTCTCAGTTGTTTTATGGGCCGATGTCCGATGCGGTGGGAAGAAGGCCTATTTTCCTATTAGGCCAAGGTGTGTATCTGATTGGTACCATTGTTTGTTTTATATTTTCTGACAATATGACGGCGTTAGAGGTGGGGCGATTACTACAAGGTTTAGGAGCGGGGAGTGCTTCGGTACTCGGGCGTAGTGTTCTGAGGGACAGCTATGATGGTCCGCAACTCACTAGGGCTTTATCTTATATTTCGATGACGGCTTCGATCATGCCGATCATTTCGCCTGTATTTGGTGGTTGGATTTCATTTCACCTAGGATGGCAGTCTGTCTTCTTGTTTGTGTTAGTTTATTTATCTGCGATTTTCATCTTAGGTTACTGTGTGCTACCTGAGACCTTGCCTTATGGAAAAAGTCGCTTTGATGTCAGTCAAGTGGTGAAGAATTACGGACGCTTGTTGACCAATCGCCAAGTGATCAGCAGTGCGAGCTACAACTGGATGAGCTACATAGCGAGTTTGGTGTCGTTGTCTTTGTTCCCATTCTTAATGCAAGAACAACTGGGGCTGACCGCCGCTGAATATGGTTCTTTGATGATTATTCCTTCTGCGGGGTTGATGATCGGCAGTGTTTCTCTTAATTTACTGAATCGAAGATTTAGCACGCCCCAACTCATGAGCCTTTCGATTGTTATTACTTTGGCTTCTGGTGTTTGGTTGCTGACTCACGAACTCTCCATCTTTCATCTTGTGTGGGCATTTACTTGGTTGACGATAGCGCAGGGGATGTCATTCCCTCTTTCAATTAGTTTGTTGTTGGAACCTCATAAGAAACAAGCGGGAGCCGTGTCTGCACTCTCGGGCTCAATTCAAATGTGTTTGGCGGGTTTATTGGGGGGATACTTAGTTGAAAACTGGGTGACGACTCATCTGCAATTGGGGGTGTTTTATCTAACCATTGGTGTGGGGATGGGGCTTGTACTTTGGTTTACAACGAAAATAAATAACAAAGCCGTCTCTCCAAAAGTGGAATACAACTAAATGATTCTTGCTTTATAGTTTGGCATACCAACGTTAATACATTGTATTTATGTGGTGGGTTTTCTACAATGCTTCGGTCCATTTAATAGGTAAACAACATGCAGCAAAATGAATTTGAAGTACTGGTAAAAGCTATTTGCGCACTCGATGGCCTGCCACAAGCGCTTGAGCTCTTGAAATCCAACGAAGACACTGAAGTCGCTGAGGCTGCCGCATCACTGACTGGCCAATTTGCGCTAGCAGAAGTGGAAGGCGAAAAGCGTATTTACCACGTGACACTTCAAGAGAATGAACAAGGCGAAGAGCAAGAGTACATCGAACATGTTATGAATGAAGGTGATGACTTAATCAAATTTGCAGCTTGGTTCTTCGAAACGATGTTCGAGTTAAAGCAAAAAGATACCTACCAAATTGCGGGTAAAACCTACAGACAGCCAAAGCGTAGCTAGAGATGAGTTATTGCGAATAGCTTCAGCAAAGTCTGTCGTTTTAAGCGAAGCGAGTAAAAAAGCAGCTCACATGGGCTGCTTTTTTATATATATGTGTCTACGTGTAACAACTTAAGTTAACTTGCATTAAAGTGTGATTTATGTCTTGTTTTTGGTTGGTTTAAGTGTAAAATCCGCGCAAAAGAGAGTCGACTATGTGCGGAGATAAGCATGAATTACGAATTAGGTAACGCATACCTTAGCCAATTAGCTGCGAAAAATATGATGCATGAAGCATTGTATGGCAAGCCAAAGCCGAAAAAAGCATCATTCTTTAAGCGAATTATGAAGAAAATGGCGAAGTAAGTATTGTCCAAAACGGAATTTTAAAAGGCCTTAAACTTGATGAAGTTTAAGGCCTTTTTCGTTTTAGCGATGGGTGAATTTCATCGCTCTATTGTGGATGGATACAATATGGATTAGCGATTAGCTGCCAGAATCCCAACTCTGCCTAAGCGAAATCAGCTAGCCGATTGATTGGATAAATCGATAACGTTGTTTGGAATAGAATCTAGATCACTTTCTTTTATCCAAGCGGCTAAGTTGTCTGCTCCGCCAATGTATTTACCATCTAACCAGATCTGAGGAACCGTGACTGGCGTTTTCTCACCAATGTGTGCTTTTACTTCTGGGATCATGCGATATAAGGCGGCACTGTTTTTTACAACATCGTGGTATTGGTACTCGACGCCGGCTTTATCCAGCATTTTCTTTGCCTTAACGCAAAATGGGCAGGTCGCTTTACCATAAACGATATTGCCTTTCAGGCTGTCTCGTTTTGTCCACTCTTTGATCACGGATTGAACCAATACACCGCGGTTGAGTGCCTCGCCTTGGCTGACTACCTTGCCTTCAACGACAAGGATCGGAGCATGCCAAGAGCCCAGTTTTAAAGGTTCCCACCAGTGAGATAACCAATCTTTCACTTCCAATTCGACATCGACACCGGCCAACTCATTCTCAAATGTATCCTCAAGAATGTCTTTGGTCAGAGTGCATTCTCCGCATGGGATATTGACTTTAAATGGCCCCCAACTGCCAGCCCAACGGTATAGTGTAATCTTGACGGGTTTGTTCATGGTTACGACCTCGTTTAAATTCTCTTATCAATATAGAACGGATAAGAGAATTATTTATTTCATTCACCCTATAGCTTGTTCACTTTAGTCGGTTTTTTTGTTTCCCAATGAGTGATAAATGCGACGGAGGCAATGATAATTGCGGCCCCTAGCCATAGACGGCCCGGTGGAACCCAACTAAACACAATCCAACCGGCTAAGACGTTGAGTGGTAATTTGGCGTGATCAAAAGGTTGCACAAACGAAGCATCAGCGACTGAATAAGCTTTTACAATGGCCCATTGTGCAAGCGCTGTCATCACACCAATGATGAGTAAAATCGCCCAAATAGTCCCCCCGGTAGGGGTTTGCCAATCTGGGATCGCAAGTAGAATATTAAATGGTGTGATCAAGAGTAAAAGGTAGACCACCATGGTTGAAGGGCTGTCTTGTGAAGAGAGTTTTTTCACCATCAGTGAGTAGCATGCCCAAAAGAACGCTGCGCCAACGGGTAACAGCGTTGCCCAGTTAAAGTCTTCAGCCCACGGTTCTAGAATCACCATCGCACCTACAAAGCCTGCTAAGGTTGCCCCCCAGCGAGCAGCCCCAACTTTCTCCTTGAGAAAAAGCCCTGAACCTATAGTTGCAAATAGCGGCGACGTCATCAGTAGGGCAATGCCTTGCCAAATCGGCACTGGGTAAGCCAGCGCCCATATCCAAAGTTGGATACCAATAACCGATAAGAAGACACGGAATACGTGTAATTTGAGATTGTCAGTTTTTAGCGCACGGCGAATACCCAACGTGTTCAAATAGGGAAGAATAGCGAACAGCGCGATGGTGTATTGAATGACGGCCACCGTGGTAGAAGTCAGTCCGAAATGAATGCTAGCAATTTGAGTTAGGCTGTTGATAACGGCAAAGGCTAAGCCTGCGGTTAGCATCCAGCTAGCGCCTTGGATCGGATGGTGTTGTGACATGATGCTTTTAATTGTTTGATGTGGTTCGCCTATGATACGGATTTAGCACCACTTAACCAGAAAAAGCATGGATGAAGTTATTCAGAATATTTGAATATGAAAAAAGGTTGAGCAATGCTCAACCTTCTGTCTTTATCTAATGTCGATTTTGGTTAGAAGTCGTAGCGTAGACCTAGGCGAAGAGAGTCTTCACTTTGTGTTTCTAGACCCGCAACTTTTATATCATCTAAGTTGTTCAATTGGTAAGCAACGTATGTACGGATAGATTTGTTGAACTTGTATGTTCCCGTTAGCTCAAAGAAATCTGCTGTATCTACAGTGACGTTCTGTGTCGTGTCTTGTTCTTGTTTTTGGTACAAAGCAGCCAGCTCAAATTGGTCAGTTAGTGTGTATTTAGCCGCTACCTCTACACCTGAAAACTCAGTCTTCGCTTTGTCGTCTAGGTCGCCCATTGTGTATGTCGCACCTAGGTATAACGCATCCATCTTGTAATTGATACCCGCTATTACAGCCGTTGCAGAACCGTTGCCAGCACCGTTGTCGTTCCCCGAGTAACCAAGACCGAAACCTAAGCCCATTGGCAGTGTGTAGATACCAGAGATACCGAAACCGTCCGTATCTTTATCGTCGCCAGCGATGAAACTGGCCTTCAACGCAAGAGTATCAGTATTGTAAGCGTAGACAAACGTGTTGTTAACCTGCTCGTTACCCGCGTTAATGAAAGCTTTTTGATCACCGGAATAGATAGTCACATCCGACATTTCTGAGATTTGAGCTGCGGCTGTATCTTGGCGACCTACCGAGACAGCACCGAAATTACCTTCAAGGCCTGCGTACATGTAGCGTTGTTTAAAGTTATCTGTTTCATCGTTATCCGCTGACGAATTTACGCCTTGTTCCGCTTCGTAGAACCCGAAACCAGATAGGTCGCCAGTGATGTCTGCGGTACCGCCAACATTCAAACGCACACGGCTTTTATTTTTCATGGTTCCGTCGATTTCTTTACCACCTGAACCAATGAAATCACCACGGAATTCCGCACGTCCACCAATCTTAAGCTCTGTACTGTCAGAGTTGTAAACGGTTGCTGCTAGAGATGAACCTGAAACTAGTGCTGCTACCACTGCTGAAGCTAGAACTGCCTTTTTCATAATCACTTACCTTGTATTTTAAAATCCGTGAGCAATGCGCTCTCCGTTTCGCTATGAAGCTAATTTAGAGCAGCCAAATTAAGCTTTCATTTCCATACAATTACATTTTCGTGAATGGGGAACTTTTTAGATGTTGATTTTATTGCACTTTTATTTCAGAGGTGGGGTGGGAACATTGTGTTAAGCGCATGAAAAAGCCGACTTCGAGTCGGCTTTCTATTCATTGCTTTTTCGAGGCGCTATCTCTAACTACACACGTTTAAAAAGCACCATCTAGCAGGTCTTTTCATCGCTCATAAGGATCAAGCCGCCGATTAAAGCAACGCCAATCATGACTAGAAAACCGTTGCTACTTTTTTGATGTGCTAAGGACGAATGGGATGCCTTAGTGAGTACGACGAGGTCCGTTGCGAACGAGGTCTTTACCATTATCAAAGACTTCTTTGGAGATCCAGCGAGCAAGAAGCACTTGATGATGATTATTAAAGACGGCAACGAAATGACGACCATCTGAATTATTGGTTGCCATACCGACACCTTCCACACCTTCAAGGCCTAAACCACCCGCTTCAACTGAAATTAGGAATTGTTCTAGCTCTTCTAGAGACTCGATAGTATCCAGTTCGTTGTTCATAGATATGCTCTCTTGCTGCGAGCCAATATAGGATTGAAGGCGTTTTCGTGTATGCGCCTAAGTCATCATATTGGCCATTGTTCTTTAATTGGCGGCTACTCTACAGGTCATAACGAGGGATTGGAACTCTCAAAGACTCAACATATTGGACATTTTGCAATTTTTTAACACAACATACGTTTAAATGCTTGTTATTAAAATTCTTTTTACTAGTATTTACAGGAGAAATTTAGATATTTATAGGATTTAACATGATAAAGGTTTGGCGTTGTCTATTTTTAATGTTGGCGTTTGTTGCATTCGGGAGTTTTGCGCAAAGCATCGACAAAATAGCAGAAGTTCAAGACCAGCTAATGCTGGATCTAACGACACTTGAATCAGCGCACGAGGCTGAAAAACCGTTTCTTGAAGATATATTAAGGCGCAAAAACCAAGCGTTACGTAAGGAGATATCTTCACAATTATCTTCGGATAAAAAGGAAGGGCTTGATGCTGTGCTCTCCAAACAAACCGAGCTACTGCAGCATTTGTTGTCAATGAATGACGTCAAGATTGCGTCAATGAGCAAAGAGAGTCGCTCGGCAGATGGGGATGCCCAAAAGCGCCTTGAACTGTTGATTCAAAAACACATTGGAATGATGGATGTGTATTACGAGCAACTCTCTAAAACGTTAAGTTGGATCAAGGAGAGAGGTGGAGATGTCGCTTCTTCAGAAAATCGTCTTAAATCCTCATTGATTGCGCGTTCTGAATACCTGACGAATGCGATTCTTTATACCGATACTCAACGTCAGGACTTAAAACGCCGTTTGTCGTTTGTTAGTGAAGAAGAGAAGGCGACGATTAAAACTGAGTTAGTGCGTTATAGCGAACGAACCAGTGTCATGGTCTCTAGTTTAGAAGAAACCATTTCTTTAATGGAACCTTTTGGTGTTGATGTCACGTCATATAAGCGAATTTTATTGGCGACCACGGGCGATATTAATGCTGATGTTTTGGATATTGATATTGCCTTGGATCTATTGGAGGGTTGGCTACATTCGTTTAGTGGATGGGCTTTTGAAAATACCCCTTCTTTTTTCGTTAAGCTTGCCGTGTTATTAGGTATTTTGTATGTGACTAGCCTGATTGCAAAGGTTGCTCGTAAAATGGTTCGAAAGAGCGTGTCACATTCAAAAATGGACTTCAGCGTATTGATGCAAGAGTTCTTCGTATCGATTGCTTCTAAAACCGTGATTTTGATCGGTTTGCTTATTGCCCTATCTCAAATAGGGATTGAACTTGCACCACTACTTACAGGGTTTGGTGTTGCGGGTGTCATCATTGGTTTTGCTTTACAAGATACTCTATCGAACTTTGCATCTGGCTTGATGATCTTGATCTACCGTCCATACGATGTGAGTGACATGGTCAACGTGGCAGGCGTTCAAGGCACAGTAAAAGACATGAGTTTAGTGTCGACTACCATTCAAACGATTGATAATCAAAGATTGGTGATTCCAAACAACAAAATCTGGGGGGACGTGATCAACAATATTACGGCTGAACGTGTTCGACGTGTGGATATGGTGTTTGGTATTGGCTATGCAGATGATATCGATAAAGCAAAAGCGGTGTTACATGACATCATTTTAACTCACCCTAAAGTACTGAAAAAACCTGAGCATATGATCAAGCTTCATACCTTAAATACATCTTCGGTTGATTTCGTGGTAAGACCTTGGGTTAAAACGAATGATTACTGGGATGTATATTGGGATGTAACGGAAACCGTTAAAAAACGCTTCGATGAAGAAGGCATTACGATCCCATTCCCGCAAAGAGATGTGCATATTTACAATCACGAAGAGAGCTAAGGTTAGCTTAAAGCTCATCGTTGGGTTGGATGTGAAATGGACGCTGAAGTAAGCGTCCATTTTTATTGGCTGTCGTTTATCCGGTATATGGTTTTTTTCTGTCACTTCACTCATCTTAGAATTACGTTATCATGGGGTAGGCTCAGTTTGGACAGTTGAAATCGAATGGATAATTCTCAGCAAAAAACGCGCACTAGCAATACGACGGTAAGAAAAGCGACGCGAATTGAAAGTGTCATGAACTCTGCGATGTGGCATTTAACTCAGAGAGACATGACAGAAAGCGAGCTGATTGCGAAGCTAAAAGTGAAAACCGACAATCAAGAATGGATCGATGAAACGTTGAATACTTTGAAAGGCTTTGGGTATCTCAAGTCTGATCAAGTGTTTGCAGAACAATTCGTGGAGCAAGCGTTCTCTGGTGAGTTTGGCTCTCGCTACATTATCGAAAAACTGAAGAAGAAAGGGCTAACGGATTTGGTCATTTCAGACGCGATCCATAAAGTGTCCTTCGAAAAGTCTATTGATGAACAAACCATCTTGATAGACCGAATCAACCACTACTACTCAAGCTTTACCATGAGTCGTGAGAAACTGGTCGCGACACTACAAAAACGTGGATTTACTTACCAGCAAGTGAAAATCGCGATGGAGCAACACCCACAAGCACATGAACTTAAGAGCACTCTTCAAATTAAGGCAGAGAAAGCCGATTTGGAAAAAGAGGTGCTCAAGTATGCTCGTAAAGGCAAGGGCTTGACGGCCATTCAGCAAGAACTGAGGCAACGACAAATCGACACGACTGAGTTGTCATCGCTCATCGACCGATTGATTAATGAAGAGCAGCTGGATTTTTACTCATCTTGTTTAGAACAGTTGCAGAAGAAGTCTTATGACCTAAACGATCATAAAGATCGCTCCAAGGCTTACGCGATGCTAAGTCGAAAGGGCTTTTCGTCGGATGAAATCAAATTTGCGTTGAGTGAAGATAACGAATAACTAAGCCGGAAAAATTTCCTATGTAGTATGTTGGTTTGTCCTAAGTAACTATTGGACAATTATCATTTTCGGGGAATCGAATATTAGCAAAACAAGAATAACTAGAGGTATGGCAACGTTGTTGTGAAGTGCTAGTGCAATGAGTAAAATCGCACTAGCAAAAAGGTGGGATTAGTTATGTTAGATTCGTACTAAGTGCCGTTATGGTAAATCGACTACTTATAACGATTTAAAAGTGGTCATTTCAGATTCTTTATTTAACTGGTATAACACTAATCA
>NZ_JAKJSY010000020.1:0-65336 GCF_050337445.1 Vibrio minamisatsumaniensis
GTGTGTTGGCCGGATAATCGAAAGAGCAGCAAGAGCGCGTCACACTGAACCGAGAGTCCCAGTGGCTCAATGAGCGCCTTCTCTTGCTGCAATATTTGGCTCGATATCTTGAGCATACGGTTGTGCAGTAATGCCGTGTGTACCGCATTCAATACTTGCCGTTGCTCGTCACTCCACTCGCGAATGGTGGGCAATGCCACATGTACTTTGGCTAACCATACTTGCTCTTTTGAATGTGCTGAAGCTATACGGGATAAGGGTTTGTCTCTCTCCGAGGAGCAACCTTGCCCATAATTCAGTGCATCAGGAACCAGCGGTAGTAAGTACTTGTTGGTCAGTTGCCAATAGAGCATTTCCTGCTTGTTGAGTTTCAGTAATTGCTCTGAGGTTTTGCGATAAACATGGGGCATGCTCATCGAATCACACTCCACGTTAAACACGTCCACAATGATGTCATCGAGGTAGCGTTTAATGCTGCGCGTGGTGCGGTGGATATCGAGTAGGGCTAACTGCTGCTGCAACTCCCTAACGGTGATCCATCGATGTTGAGGAATAAGCATCAGCGTGTGCAGCAAAGCGGATAACCCTTCAATGCTGGTTTTATTGCTCATGACTACGCTCTCAATACATCAAAGCTCCACACCGGAGTCGGACATTTAATGTCGGGAGAATAGAGGTGGGTCAGACACATAATGTCCAACGGTGAAAACAGCATCAATCAGCATCACTAAAGCGTGAGCCGATTAACATTAACGAGGCTTATGCTTATCACTGAGCTCTGCAATGGCTGCCAATAACCCAATCAACAGTACCACCAGAAACCCTAAAGTGGATAGGGCTCCAATAGCACCGAAGAACGGGGAAAGTGAAAACAGCGTGATGAGGGCAGTGGCAAGTTTGATGATTTGTAAAAGAAGGGAAGTCATGAGTTATTGCGGGGTGAGGGCTATCTCGTTGTAGGAGTCCATATCAACATAGGCAAGAAAGTTATTCTCCCATAGGCGATACAGCTCTTTGGCATCATGGCTACCTTGCATTGGTAGCCAGCCGCGATAAGCCACAAAGAACTGCCCAACTCGAAAATCAAAATCCAAATTGCGCTCTAACTCTGGATAGTAGTTTCCCATATAAGCAAAGTCGGTGATGTACTCAATGCTCCATTCCCCTGTTGAGGTTTGGCAAATCGCCATTTCAACCGGATGAAAGCCGCCTTCTTCCGCGCTGTAACTTTTATCGCGAAAGTTAAACACCAGATAACGGCTGGTGGTCAGTGCTTCATTACTTAGCAAATGAGCGGTGAGTTGCTCACTTAGCAGCTTTTGCAGTTTCTTTGACACAGGTAATAATGATGCTGTGAAGTTTAATTTGGACATAGTGAGTCCTCCTTGTTTCAGGATTCAAATAAGAAAAGAGAGAGTGGATTTAGTTGAACGTGCCGACCATCGTCAGTTGCACGTCATCAAAGACGTTTCTGGAGAGATGACGAGCAAAAGCTTTCATCCATACCGAGAGTAGCTCTTGTACCTCTGGGTGGGATAAATCCGTGCTCCCCACATCGGGTTGATAGCACCAGCGATTAGCTAGGTGAAAGTACAACTCAGGCTCAACGGTTGTGCTGTTGTTATCGGGATAAGAGAAGCTGGCAAAGAACACCACCAGCCAAGGGCTTGAGGCTGACTCACGTTTAAGCTGCACTTCAATGGGATGCAAACCTTGTCTATGTCGGTAGTAACTCATTTGGCGGCAGTTCAGTACGAGTCGCTCTGCGTTGTCCGAGATGTTGTATCTATTCAGAAGTGCTTCCAGTGACGAATGTAACGCATCATCAATGCACAGCTCGCCATAATGTTGTTCAATCATAACCACCCCCTTTCGGCAAACGAGGTGCAGGTATCACCTGTCACGATATGGTCAAGTACGCGAACATCTACCAGCGCTAAAGCATCTTTGAGTCTTTCTGTTATGCGTCTATCGGCTTGAGACGGCGTTGAGTCACCGGATGGATGGTTATGGGCAAATATCACCGCTGCGGCATTCACTTCCAGCACTGCTTTCACCACTTCTCGTGGGTAGACGCTGGCCGCATCCACCGTTCCTTGAAACAGCTCTTTAAACTCAATCAGTCGGTTTTGGTTATCCAGCAACAATAAGGCAAACACTTCACGCTCATGGCTACCTAGCTTATAGCGGACATACTCTTTGGTGGCATCAGGGTTAGTTAGGGCATCACCACGCACGTAGCGTGTTGCCAGTATCTCAGCGGCATGCTCTAGGATTTCATTTTCCTGATAGCGTTGCTGCTTTTGGTAATCGGAAGTTTTGGTATTCATTTCAGGCTCCTCCTGTCGGAATCAATGATGGGGTTTCACATTGATGACATATGCCTGAAGATTTTTGGATTGAACTCAGGAGAAGTATAAGCTCAATTATGCATATTATTTTTTAACGTTAGAGCCTAATACCATGAGACCAAATTGGTTGTTTACACATGTTGAGGAAAAGATAAATCCTTTACTGAGTCGATGGGTGAGAGAAAATCCAATGCTTAAGTTTCAATACTGTGATTTAGGAGCTTGATTTCATACTGCCTTTGAACTCTATTGTTTTTATGTTCTAAAACTAATTAATGATAAGGCTTTAGGGATATGGCTCGAATCACAAAAATTCGCAAGGAAAAGCTATCAATTTATCTCGCACGAGATAGCCATAAACCGATATCAGAGCTCATTAGATTAGAGGCTCTTCTCCGCTTTCATGAGTCTGTATGCACAGGCTCATTCGTCATAATTACATGATTTATAATGCTTATTTTAAAAATAAGTCAGTAGTCTATTTTGTCGTCTTTGTCTTCCTCGTTATTTAGCTTTAAAGGCCAGTGTGTTGAATCTTGTTCAATAGAAGAAATGTCCCAAGGCGTACTCGTTCGCTGTCGTCGAGATCGTAGGTATAAAGTCAAAGAGCCAATATCAGGGACTTCCTGCACCGTCGATCACTACGTTAAAAGACGTCTTCAAGATTTACCTGTGAGTGGGCGACCTTGTACGATTGAGGTTGAGCTGGCTAAAACTAGAGACAAAGAAGGACGACGGTTGATCGAAGAGACTGAATATGTGGCTAAAGGTGGTCGTTATACCGCTCGCTTTTGCAAGTTCATCAGTGGGTTATGTCGCCATATGAGCATACATGCCGTCTCTCAACATTTAGGAATCCGATGGGAAACAGTAAAAAATATCGATAGGGAATACTTGCGTTCAAGCTTACCAGCATTAGACCCCGAGAAACTGAATAACTTGGTTCATATTGGCGTCGATGAAGTTGCCAGAGCCAAGAGACACGATTATATGACGGTTGTTTATGACCTCGTCTCTGGGCATTTAATTTGGGTTGAACATGGCCGAAAAGCAGAAGTTCTGATCTCCTTCTTTGAGCAACTATCAGAAGAAACCAAATCAGGAATCAAAGCAGTATCAATGGATATGGGCCAGTCTTACCAGTCGGCGGTCAGGAAAATGCTTCCCAATGCTGATATTGTTTTTGACCGATTTCATGTCATGCAGAACTACTGCATCTTAATCAAAAAAGAGAGAGCAAAAGCTTTTAGAAATGGCTCTCACGACGAAAAAAAATGTTGAAAGGAACGCTCTTCCTCCTACTGAAAAACGCTCACAAATTGGATGATAGACAGTCTGACAGACTTGATGACTTACTTGAGAGCAACAAGACTTTGTGCGTTGTTTACATGCTCAAAGAGCAGCTACAAGCCATATGGGATGAACCCGATTACGAAACAATGGTGGCAGCTCTAGAAGCTTGGTGTCGTCTTGCCAAATCGACCAGAATACTTTCCTTAATTAATTTTGCCGATGCTTTATTGGAAAGAAAAGTGGGTATTTGTAACTACGGAAAATACAAACTGACTAACGCTCGGGTAGAAGCAGGTAATGTCTCGATTGGCTTACTCAGACGAAGGGCAAGAGGGGTGAGAGATACAGACTATTTCAAATTGAAGATCAGACAAACATCGGTTCCCGATACACACTCAACTTTTTACCCAAATATCAAGCTCACCTAAGCGGAGAAGAGCCGATTAGATAATGTGAAAAGGCCAATTCAGCTAGATTTACCAGATACAGAGTTGGCAGAGCTTTACATTAAAACCCAGCCTCCTAAAACAGTGCCACCTTGGACAAAAATCTTTACTGATAGCAAGCAAGTTGAATCTGAAGAATTTGGTACATCTTCAAACGTCGGAGCTGTACTCGTGGTGATAGTGGCCGGTTCAACTTTCGTATTGTCATTTGGTATGGGGTTTCACCTAATTAAACAAGAGGCTATTGAACGAGATTTTGGGCTGAAGGTGACCTTGAACTCAGTCGATCCAGACAAGCTCAGAAGCCTGGACAAAGCAAGTTATGACCATAACCCTTTAAACTCTAGAACTCAGAGTACTAGAGATGTGGATATATTTAATCTTCACCTCGATTCAGAAAGCGAGATGCTGTACGCCATTACTGGAACTTCTCAAGTTGAGCTATTTGGTAGTCATGTAACTGGTCGTGATGCCTTGACCATTGCAGTCGAAACCGATTTAGCCAATCTTCCTAAAATACTGTTGGAGTCTGTGCAGCGTTATCGAGCAAAACTACCGGCTAAGTTTAGTTGGGTTGAAGACATAAACAGAGTTCGAGATCTCGACGAGGTAGAGGTTCTCGATATGGAATTCGATAATCACTTTGAGTTGGGGCAATACGATGGGTTTTGGCTAGGTGAACCTGAAGTGGTTGATTGGGAGTTTCAAATTGGTTACTCCTTCCATATCTCCCAAAGGGCTGTTCGCCATGTAGTGCTATCTTTAAACGATTACCTTGCTTACTTGGAAGGCGCTGTACCCAGCGTAGAAGCAATGAAACACCATGTTGTTCATGTTAACAATAGTGAATATAAGTCTGTGAAGAGTTGGCCTGTATATCGTTGCTTATACGCAGAAATTAGCTACGGTTCAGACCAGTACATTTTGCGAAACGGCATTTGGTACAAGGTTAATCAAGATTTCGTTACTAGGGTAGATGATTACCTTGCGAGTTTGAATGTTCATCCTTACCAGTTCCCTATTTATAATCATGATAGGGAGGAGGATTACAACCAGTATGTGGCTGCCAATGATTCTAGTTTCTGTCTTATGGACAAGAAAAATATCAAGATTGGAGGTATTTACGACAAATTAGAACATTGTGATCTTATTCGAAATGGTAACGAGTTTATTCATGTGAAGTTGTATCGAAGCTCTAGCACATTGAGTCATCTTTTTTCTCAAGGTTTTGTTGCGGCAGAGGCGTTTATCAAAGACGAATGGTATCGCGAAAGGTTGAATCCTAAGTTACCAGCATCAATCAAGCTTCAAGCGCCAAAAGATAGACCTGATCCTAGCAACTATCATGTGGTCTATGCTATTGCGACAACAAAAAACATTCCTGATGAACTTCCATTTTTTTCCAAAGTAACGTTGAAAAATGCGCTCAAAACACTAGTCGCTCTTGATTACCAGATCTCACTGGCAAAGATAGATGTAGATCCTTTGCTACTAATGAAGAAGAAGTGCAAGCCTAAGCTATAAATAGCAATCTTCTAAAGTCAAATTCACTTAATTGTATATCAATCGCTCGAATGAGTGATAGATGCGATGTTCATCATTGTCGATTCCCCAATTTTCCCATATCCTCTCACCATTAATTCTGATGAATAAAACCAACATGAGATAACACTCTGAATGGTAGACCAAATTTTAACCTTGAAAGAGGTGGCCGCTTACCTAAAGTTGGCCGAAAAAACAGCATATAGATTAGCAAGCGAAGGAAAGCTTCCTGGTTTCAAAGTCGGCGGTTCTTGGCGCTTCAAACGTGAAGACCTTGAGGCGTGGATAGAAGAGAATAAGAGCAAGTAATGACATTAATAAATCTCAAAGACTTAGAAGCGCACCTTTGGCATGCGGCCCACATCATTACGGGTCCAATTGACGCTTCAGACTACAAAACTTATATCTTCCCAATCTTGTTCTTTAAGCGCATTTGTGATGTTTACGATGAAGAGTTCGTAGATGCTATGGAGCAAGTGGGTGATGAAGAGCTTGCGAAAGGCGATATGTTTCACCGCATCCAAATTCCAGCTAATTGCCATTGGAAAGATGTGTTTTCAGAAACCAAGGATATCGGTCAAGCCCTTAAAGACTCATTCCGTGGTATTGAGCTAGAAAACCCACAGCTACATGGCATTTTTGGTGATGCAAGCTGGACCAACAAAGAGCGGCTCTCAGACGAATTGTTATCGACACTACTCAACCACTTCAACAAGGTTAACCTTGGTGTATCAAGTGTACGTAATGATGATATGGGCCGTGCTTACGAATACCTAATTAAGCGTTTTGCCGACAAAGCAAACAAGAAAGCGGGTGAGTTCTACACGCCACGTACTATTGTTCGTCTTATGGTCAATATTCTAGATCCACAAGCGAATGAAAGTGTTTATGACCCGGCTTGTGGTACAGGCGGTATGCTGCTTGAAACCATTCACCATGTTAAAGATAACGGTGGTGATCCACGTCTACTAAAGATCAAAGGCCAAGAGAAGAACCTGACTACCGAAGCGATTGCTCGAATGAACTTGTTCTTACACGGACAAGAAGACTTTGAAATTGTTCGTGGTGATACACTTCGTGATCCTAAGTTTCTGAAAAATGACCAACTAGAAAACTTTGACTGTGTAATCGCAAACCCACCATTTAGTTTAAAAGAGTGGGGTTATGACTATTGGACAAGTGATCCATATGGCCGTGCAAGCTTTGGTTTAGCACCAAAAACCAACGGTGATTTCGCCTGGGTGCAGCATATGTTTGCTTCATTGAATGATGAAGGACGCATGGCGGTAGTGCTGCCGCATGGTGTGCTTTTCCGCGGTGGAGCAGAAGGTAAAATTAGGACCAAGTTATTAAAAGAGAATCGTATCGTGGCGGTAATCGGTGTGGCTTCAAACCTGTTCTACGGTACAGGCATCCCTGCTTGTATTCTAGTTTTGCGTAAAGCAAGACCAGAAGAGCATAAAGGCCATGTGCTGATTGTGAATGCGGAAGAAATCTTTACCAAAGGTCGCGCACAAAACACCTTGTCAGAACTTCAAGCCGATGAGATTTATGACATCTATCAGAACATGCGCACCAAAGGGCCAAAAACAGACGACATTGAAGGTGTCGCACGTTGGGTGCCACATAGCGAGATTGAAGAGAACGACTTCAATTTGAACATTGCTCGTTATGTACAAAAGCCGCTAGAAGAAGAAACCATTACCGTAGAAGAAGCATTGAAAGATTTCCAGCAAAAATTAGCAGCCTTAGAGGCTGCTGAACAAGAGTTAGAAGCCTTGTTAATCAAAGAGGGCTTCGAGCTATGAACAAAAACAAATTAGAAGACCTACTGTGGGGCGCTGCCGAGTTCCTGCGTGGCCAAATTGATGCGTCTGATTACAAACAGTACGTATTCCCACTGTTGTTTTTTAAGCGCCTATCAGATGTATATCTAGAAGAATATAACGAAGCGCTAAAACTGCATGAAGGTGATGCTGAGTACGCTGCGATGTCGATGTACCACCGTTTCGATATTCCAGAAGAAGCGAGTTGGGAGAGAGTTCGCAACACGAGCAAAGACATTGGTGAAGCGATTCAAAATGCTCTGCGTTTGATTGAAGCAAAGAACGAGCGCTTGCACGGTGTATTTGGTGATGCGCAGTGGACCAACAAAGAGCGTTTACCAGATCACTTGCTGTCAGACCTAATTCAGCATTTCAGTAAAATTCCACTAGGCATTAAGTCTGTTGCTCAAGATGACTTGGGTGAGGCGTACGAGTACTTGATCAAAAAGTTTGCGGATGACTCAGGGCATACCGCTGCCGAGTTCTATACCAATCGTACTGTTGTGCATTTAATGACCCGAATCATGAAGCTTAAACCGGGGGAAACTGCGTATGATCCCACCTGTGGTACGGGCGGTATGTTGCTCAATGCGGTGATGGATTTACGCTCGCAAAGACAAGAGTGGCGTGGTGTTCATTTGTATGGACAAGAAGTAAACCTGCTAACGTCTGCTATAGCACGTATGAACATGTTCCTGCACGACATTGAAGAGTTCGATGTTATGCGGGGTGATACCTTAGGTGATCCTAAGTTTATCGAGAACGATCAACTTAAACAGTTCGATGTTATCTTTGCTAACCCTCCGTATTCCATCAAAAAGTGGAACCGTGAAAAGTTTGCTGCTGACCCGTATGGACGCAATATGTACGGCGTGCCGCCGCAAGGTTGTGCTGATTACGGTTTCTATACCCATATCATCAAAAGCTTAAAATTGGATACTGGCCGTGCGGCTATGCTTTGGCCTCACGGTGTTCTGTTCCGTGACTCAGAGCAAGCGATCCGTAAACAAGTGATTGAATCTGACATCATTGAAGCGGTGATAGGGCTTGGCCCAAATTTGTTCTACAACTCGCCTATGGAATCGTGCGTGGTCGTACTTAATTGCAATAAACCAGTTGAGCGCAAAAATAAGATTCTGTTTATCAATGGTGTAGAGCATGTAACCCGCGAGCGAGCCCACAGTCGTTTATCGGATGCTGATTTAGATGTGCTTTGCGAAGCTTATTTCCAACCAGATAACCAATGCGATATTACTGCGCTGGTTGATTTAGACACTATCAGTGAAAACCAATACAACTTATCTATTCCGCTTTATGTGAAGGCCAAGAGTAGTGGGGAAGTACATGATATCGAACATGCTATTGAGTCATGGAAAATGAGCCGAGTACAACTTAAGAAGCAAACCAATAAACTATTTAATAGCCTCGCGAAGTTAGGTTACGAGGTAAAGAGCGATGACTGATAAGCAAACTATAAAATTCGGTGACATCTGTAAAGAAGTAAAGCTGACGACAAAAGATCCTATTGGTGACGGCTATGAGCGTTACATTGGTCTTGAACACTTAGATTCTGGTTCGCTAAAGGTAAAGCGTTGGGGAATGATAGCAGAAGATTCACCTAGCTTTACGCGTGTGTTTAAAAAAGGTCAGCTCTTGTTTGGTAAACGTCGTCCTTATCTCAAAAAGGCGGCTATTGCTGAGTTTGATGGAATTTGTTCAGGTGACATTATAGTTATGGAGCCAATCTCAGATAGCCATTCTGATATATTAAATTTGATATTGACATCAAATAAATTTTGGAACTGGGCCATCAAGAATTCTTCTGGCTCACTGTCCCCTAGAACTAAGTTTAAGTCTATTGCTGAACTTGAGTTAGAGTTGCCGAATGTTCAGGACATTAAAAGTATTTGCACAACTTTTAATAAGATTCTTGAAATGATGCAATTTTCTGATGACGCTTATCTGTCGGCTGTCGAATTGCGACAAAGTACAAGAGCTAAGCTTTTGTACAATGGTCGAGAAGGTAATAATTTGATTAAAAGTCATTGGGGAGCTATTCCAAACGGATGGAAATTTTTGCCTTTCACTAAAGTGGTAGAAATAAATCCTGCTTACAAAGTGTCATCTGAAATTGTGAAGTTTTGTGAAATGTCACAGGTCGCAACTGATTCCAGATTTATTTCTGGAGATTTAGATAGTCGTTCTTCTAGGGGGGGAGGGGCTCGATATAAAAACGGCGATCTACTATTTGCTCGCATAACACCATGTGCTGAAAATGGTAAAATGACGATAGTTGATTTTCTAGATGATGATGAGGTAGGGAAAGGGTCTACGGAGTTTATAGTCCTATCACCTAAAATGGTAAGTCCATTTTACTTATATAGCTTATGTCGAACAGCAAGAATCAGAGAATATGCAATAGCTAGAATGGAAGGCTCCACTGGTAGACAAAGGATTCCTGCTTACATATTTGACAGTTTGATGGTTCCTATCCCACCAGAAAATGAGCGCATCGAAATAGAAAGGTGTTTATTACGGATAGAAGAGCAAGTTGAATTAGCACTTTTAAAAAAAGCTGCAATAAATAATTTAATGTCAACATACTCAGATCATCTACTAGGGGAGTAGTAAATGTTTAACGAACAAACTGTCACAGAAAATGGAATCATTGACCGTTTAAAAGGCTTAAACGGAGTAAAGTGGAATTATTGCCATGGTGAAAGCTTACCTAAGCAAACTCACGATGTTTTCGTCGATAGTTGGCTTAAAGACGCGCTTTGTTCGTTAAACCCTGAAATCACTAAAACCCCCGATTATGCCGATGAAGTGATATACAAACTTCGTGGCTTGATGTTGGAAGCCAAGCACACGGGCTTGGTGAAAGCGAACGAGAATTTTCATGAATGGTTGATGGCAGAGAAAAGCCTACCGTTTGGCGAGAACGGCGACCATATTACTATCAAGCTAATTGACTTTGATACCCCTGAAAACAACCACTTTGTTGTTTCTCAACAGGTTCACTTCATTGCAGCGACAGAGGTGTTCTTCGATATCGTTCTTTACGTGAACGGTATCCCGCTGGTGGTGGGGGAAGTAAAATCCGCTACTCGTCCAAGTGTGACTTGGCAAGATGGCGCTGCTGATTTTATGGGCGGCCAAAAGCACTATTGGAAAAATGTTGAGCCTTTCTTCGTGCCAAATCTTCTATGCTTTGCTTCTGAAGGTCGCACCTTTGCCTATGGTGCAATCAATGCGCGAGTTAAAGATTGGGGCCCATGGCATAAAACCGAACGGCGAGATGAGATTCCAGCTAGCTTAGCCACAGTGCTTGATAGTTGTGAAGGCTTGTTGAACCCAGAAACCTTGCTGCAAATGCTAGAGTCTTTCGCACTGTTTTCAACGGTGAAGACAGGTAAAGACACACCACCTAAACGTATTAAAATTTTACCGCGTTACCCTCAATTTGAAGCCGCAAAACAAATTGTTGAACGTGTAAAAAAAGGTTATCCGAAAAAAGGACTTATCTGGCACTTCCAAGGCTCAGGTAAGTCTTTGCTTATGCTCTATGCCGCTCGCATGCTCCGGGCTGATAACAAATTGAAAAACCCGACGGTTTTGATTGTGGTTGATCGTCGAGATCTCGATAGCCAAATCAATGAAACCTTCGGTGGGGCAGATGTTAAAAACCTCATCAAAGTACAAAGCTGTAGAAAGCTTGGTGAGCACATAGAACAAGATAGTCGCGGCATTTTGATCACCACAGTCTTCAAGTTTAAAGATGTCGAAATTGATGAAAAAAATGAAAATGGCCTAAACAGTCGTGACAACATTATCGTGCTGGTGGATGAAGCGCACCGCACTCAAGAGGGTTCTCTTGGCGACAAAATGCGCTGGGCGCTACCTCATGCTCACTTCTATGGCTTAACAGGTACGCCGATTTCTGGTATTGACCGCAATACTTTCAAACTCTTTGGTGCTGAAGAGGATGAAGGGCGTTATATGAACCGCTACAGCTATAAGCAATCCATACGAGATAAGGCGACCAATGCAGTGAAGTTTGAGCCTCGTTTGGCTGAGCTTCGTGTAGATCGTGCAGCGATTGATGAAGCCTTTGAACAAATGGTCAAAGATAACGACCTAGACGATGATGAGAAAATGGCATTATCTAAACGTGCTGGCCGCTTAGCGATTATGCTGAAGGCGCCAAAACGCATGGCGGCGGTAAGTGAAGATATTGCAAATCACTTTGTAAGCCATGTAAAGCCAAAGCAGATGAAAGGCATGGTAGTGGTCTATGACCGAGATGCCTGTGTTCAGATGTATTACTTACTTGGTAAGAAACTAGGCTTTGATGCGGTAGAAGTGGTCATGAACGTCGACCAAGCACCAATCAAAGATGAAGATGAGAGTAAGAAAGGGAAGGTCAATAAAGACTGGCGTAAATGGAAGCAAGATCTTGAGCTTCCTATCATCGAGTCGGACTTTGAACGTTGGCAAGAGATTGATGGTAATGACCAAAAGCAGAAGAGCCTGATTGAGGATTACAAAGATCCAAAACAACCACTTCAATTGCTGATTGTGACCGCAAAACTGTTGACTGGCTTTGATGCGCCTATTTGTTACTGCATGTACTTAGATAAGCCATTACGTGACCATACCTTGTTGCAAGCAATGTGTCGTACTAACCGTTTGTACGAGGCGGATAATGTTAGTAAGCAAATGGGCCTCATCATTGATTACCTAGGTGTGTTCGAGAACCTACGTACCGCACTCGCATACGACCCTGAAGAGATCGACGGTGTTGTAGAAGGTATCGAGGCTTTTAAAGAGCTACTGCCAACTCAACTAGACAAGTGCTTAAGCTTCTTCCCTAACGTCGATAGAGCTTTAGAAGGCTTTGAAGGCATCATGGCTGCTCAAGCTTGTTTACCGACTAATGAAAAGCGCGACGAGTTTGCCGCGTCTTTTGGTGTATTAGCTAAGCTCTGGTCTGCGATTAACCCAGATGCTTTCTTAATGCCTTACCGAGCTGATTATAAGTGGTTGGTACAAATCTATGAATCAGTTCGTCCAGTAGGGCAGACAGGCTCTCTCGTTTGGGCTGCATTAGGTCCAGAAACAATCAAGATGATCCATGAGCACACAGACATCAACCGCATTCGAGATGACATTGATGAGTTAGTCATGGATGAACACGCTATATTTACGCTTACCGAAAAAGAGCAAGAGAAGCGAGCAAGTCAATTAGAAATCGATTTAATGGGTCGTTTACGCGAGAGCGGAAATCCACAGTTCGTAGCACTTGGTGAGAGACTAGAAAAGCTTCGTCAGGATTATGAAGCTGGCGTAATCAAAGCTATCGACTGGCTGAAAGGGTTGCTTGATACTGCCAAAGATACGGTACAAGCGGAACGTGAAACGGGCGATTCACCAGTAACCCAAGAAGATAACAAACAAGCATTGACCAAACTGTTTTTAGAAACTCGCCCCGAAAGCACCCCTAAGCTAATCGGCGATGTAGTAGAGCAGATAGACAAGATTGTAAAAGCCAAACGCTTTAAAGGCTGGCAGAGCTCGAACAGTGGCCCAAGAGAGATTCAAAAGGCACTGCTACTGACACTTGCACAGTTTGGATTAGGAAAAGACAAAGAGCTGTTCGCTAAGGCGTATGGTTATATCGAAGAGCACTATTGATGAATTATTACATCTTATTTGGACAAGAGACTGTTCCACATAGTGGTGTTAGCTCGGTTTATCTAACACCTATCAAAAATGAAATGTCTTCTTTTGATACATTGTTTAATGTAAGCCTTCACGATGACAAAGGGTTGTATAGAGAACTTGGCCTTGTAAAAATCGGTGTTGTAAATCAATTCGTCAAAGAGAAGCTCTCAGAGAGTCTCTCACCTTGTTTTGAAAGATTACCTAATGACTATTTTTCATTAGGTATAGATGTTGAATATTACTCGAAGCTAGCGCAGTTACCTAGTTCGCTTCGTTTTAGTATATTGAAAAACCTCAATGATGTTGTGTATTCATCAGAGCATTTAGAATTAGCTCAGAAAGAAACTGTTTTTAAAACTGACTTTTTGGCTAGTGTAAGTTTGTCCAGCATTAAGGGGCAGTTTTCTCGAGTTCTTAAGGGGGGCGTGCTTCTTACAGATTACAGTTTCAGTTTTATTCGTTCAACTGATGGTCTTTTCTCCGCAATTGATCTGGGGTTTGAGGTTAAAGCCAGTTCTGTGCCTAGTACAAATATTCATGCTGTTATTGGAAGAAATGGTGTCGGAAAAACGACATTGTTGAATGGAATGGTTCAAGGTGGACTAGGAATCAATAATGAACTCGGCTTTTTTATTGACCCAAGCACTGGGGAAGCTTTCGAGCAAAATTACTTCTCTTGTATAGTGTCAGTGTCGTTTAGCGCGTTTGATACATTTACTCCACCAGAAGAACAGCAAGACCCAAGTAAAGGGATTCGGTATTACTATGTTGGCTTAAAAAGTCAGAAGCAAGGTGATAACAGGCTTAAAACCCGGACTGAGATGGACGTTGATTTCAATCGGTCATTTGCTTTATGTCTAGGTGAGAAAGAAAAAAAGGTTCGACTTTTCAAGGCAATAAAAACTCTGGAGTCAGATGAGAACTTTGCTGAAATGAACATCCGTCGATTCGAGTTAGAACCAACTTCGATCGCCAAAAAAGGTATTTGGGAAGCTATGACATCTATGAGTTCTGGTCATGCTGTGGTTTTGCAAACCTTGACGCGTTTAGTTGCATCTGTCGAAGAAAAGACGTTAGTTCTAATAGACGAACCAGAAAGTCACTTACACCCGCCGTTATTATCTGCATTTATTCGAGCTTTGAGCGAGCTACTTCATGATAGAAATGGAGTGGCGGTCATCGCAACCCATTCTCCTGTGGTATTGCAAGAAGTTCCGAAATCGTGTGTATGGAAGGTGCTGAAATCTGGAGATGTTACAAAAGTACTTCGCCCTGAGATCGAAACTTTTGGAGAAAATGTAGGCATTTTGACAAGAGAAGTTTTTGGCCTGGAGGTAACGAAATCTGGTTTTCACAAGCTTTTATCTGAATCTGTTGATGATGGCTTTACTTATGACGAGATTCTAAATCAGTACAATAATCAGCTTGGTTTTGAGGCAAGAGCTATCTTGAAAGCGCTTCTTTTGCATAAAGAGAAGGCCGATATTAAATGATTAGACTCTCACCACCAAAACACAGCATAAGTGATGCTATTCAATTATGCTCGGATGGGATCTCAAAGGAGAACTTGAGGGACAGAATTAATCAAGGAAGCGGCATAATACGTGAATCTGCGGCAGACTATTCTGTTAAAGCTGAAGTTGGAGAGCTTTTTAAAATTGACCCTATTGGAGATGATGAAGAGTCGGTTGTTAATTCTGGTATTTCAAAGAGGGAATTTGTAAATCTATATGAGTATTATTTCAGGAATGCTAATAAACCTGGAAGGGAGATTTATGATGCACTAATGCTCTCTGCCAATGAATGTTGTCCTTTTTGTGGTGGCCTCGGTAGGCCGAAGAATCTCGACCATTATTTACCCAAAGCTCATTTTCCTCAGTTTTCTATCTTACCTTTAAATCTCCTCCCTTCTTGTAGGGACTGTAATATGGATGGTAAGGGTGAGCATTATGCGACTGTTTATCATGAGCAGATAATTCACCCTTACTTAGACAAACAGTGTTTTTTTCAGGAACAGTGGGTTTTCGCAAAAGTATTACCAGGTGCGCCGTGTACGTTAGATTTTTATGTATCTACTCCAGAAGAGTGGGAAGCCAATGACAAACTTAGAGCTACCCAGCATTTTAAAGATTTCGATTTATCTAAACGTTACAGTATTCAGGCTACGAATCTTATAGCTACTGTAGTTCATATGCGACGTACATTTATGAATGGTACTACGGCAGAAGAGTTTAAAGAATTTCTTTTATCTTATAGTAACCCCTCTTTTTTCATAAACCATTGGCAGGTTGTTGCTTCACAGGCTTTGGCAAATAGTGATTGGTTTTGTGCAGAAGGGCACCTATAGATTGAGTTGGTAAGAAATTCATATATTTAGCTAATTACTTTCAACTGTTTTGTTCCTGTGACCGAAAGACTACCTTTAGAGGCCTCTTCTATATGCCCGCTCCACCAGCTCATCATAGGGCGGCGGCGTTCAAGGTAGTCAGTACGGTTATAGGCGCTACGCACTTGGTTATCATCAACGTGTGCCAGTGACGCTTCGATCAAGTCACGGTCAAAACCTTGTTCATTGAGTGTAGTACTTGCGAGAGACCGCAGACCGTGGCTAACCAATCTTCCCGCAAAACCCATACGTTTCAGAGCCATATTTGCCGTTTGGCTGTTACATGGTTTCTTCGGATCGCGATCTGAAGGAAATATGTATTCACGGTGGCCGCTTATCGGCTTAATTACTTCTAATAGCGCCAGCATCTGCTCTGTGAGCGGGATGCGGTGCTCTCTTCTTTTTTTCATTCTTTCGGCTGGAATGGTCCATATTTTTTCTTCCCACTCAATCTCATCCCATCTAGCGCCTGCGGCTTCAGAAGGACGAGTCATAGTGTGTAGTTGCCACTCGATTAAACAACGAGTAGTACGCTTTATACTGGCATTGGCGATAGCTCCCATGAGCTCTGGTAACTCATTTGGTGCTAGTGCTGCCATGTTTTCTTTTTTGGGCTTTTTGAAAGCGGCTCGAATACCTGTTAATGGATTAGCTTTTACAAGACCACAGTTTGCCGCGTAGTTCATTATTTCGTTTAAGCGTTGAGATAAGCGTTTAACCGTCTCTAGGCTGCCTTTTGCTTCGATAGGTCTAAGTAGATCAATAACGAGTGGGGCATCGATATCTTTTACTGGCGTATTCGCTATTTGCGGAAATACATGAAGTTCTAGTGAGCGCCAGATATCGACAGCATAGTCTGGAGTGACTTCATGCTTTTTGAGGTTGAACCAATCTTCAGAGACTTTAGCAAAGGTATGTTCGTAGATTTCTTTGTGAACGAGTTCTTGGCGTTTTCGTTCTTCTTGAGGATCAATCCCCTGAGCTAGTAGCTCTCTGGCTGCCATTGCATTTTTACGAGCATTGGCAAGAGATAAATCTGGATATCTACCTAGGCTAAGGTTTGCTCGTTTTCCTGTAATGGGTTTGTAGTAGTTAAAGATCCACTGTTTTGAACCGTTAGGCTTGATACGTAATCGAAGGCCATCACCATCAAACAAGTTGTATTCTTTATCCTTGGGCTTCGCTGATTTGATATCTTTGTCTGTTAGACGAGTAGTTATTTTTGCCATGTTGGGTACACCAGATTAACTCATTAAAACCAGTGTACCCTGTTGTGTACCCAAAGATCAAAGAAGTAGTGAGACGTCCTTGGATGCTAATGGATGCTAAGTTATTGATTTTTGGTTGTTACAGGCAAGAAAAAAGACGCCCTAGGACGTCTTTAAACTATGAATTGGTGGAGCTGGCGGGAGTTGAACCCGCGTCCAAAAATCATTCATCATTGGTACTACATGCTTAGTCGATCTTTAATTTCACCAGCAACCTGCGAACCGACACGCTAGTTAAAGGCTAACCTGAATTATAATTCGCGCTTTTCCTCTCAGGTGGGAGAATCCGCGCTAGCTAGTTTGGGTTTGATCTCTTATTGGTCCCCGTCTTACGAGCGGAAGCTAGGGTAAGAGAGCTCTGAGCAGGTTATTAAGCTGCTAGTGCGTAGTTTTCGTCGTTTGCGACTATTTTTTTGCGGCTTTTAACGTGGCCAACCGCCCCACGGCATGCACCTCAGACTTCAAAATTCCTGTCGAATCCTAAATCAGCCCCAAGTGTTATTTGCATAGTACCAGAAAAGCATTGCCTGTCTAGCACTGTGCGTTTAAGTGCTTAAAATTAGCGCAAATTACTCTTCATAATTCGTGCTTTATCTCTCGCCCAATCTTTTTCTTTCATATCAGTACGTTTATCGTGCAGCTTTTTACCTTTCGCTACGCCAACTTTAATCTTAGCCCAAGAGCGAGACCAGTATAGTGCGGTTGCGACAAGTGTCATGCCTTCACGGTTAATACGACCGATCAGGTTATCGAGTTCTTTTCTCGACATCAGTAATTTACGGATACGTGTTGGGTTCGCCACGATATGAGTACTCGCTTGAGTCAGCGGAGTGATCGTCATACCACTAATGAAAGCTTCACCATCTCGGATGTAGACGTAGCTTTCTGCGATGTTGGTTTTGCCTTCACGTAGGGATTTGACTTCCCAGCCTTGTAGCTCAAGCCCCGCTTCTATCTCATCATCGATGAAATATTCGTGGCGAGCTTTCTTATTAAGCGCAATGGTATTGCTACCGGCTTTTGATTTTGATTTATTCTTTGCCATAATGGCCCCATTATACGGATTGCACCCTAATTGGGGAATCCTTTTTATTTGCGCTCTAGCCCAATACAATTAAAATTGCAGTTTGTGTTAATGTAACGCTGTCTTTAACAGGAGTCTATATGCCAAAGGTTACTCGTTCAGCATTAGTGTCTTTTAGTGCCGACCAGATGTTCAGCTTGGTCAATGATGTTGCTCGTTATCCTGAGTTTTTGCCAGGGTGTTCTGGTTCTCGTGTGATCGAATCTTCAGATTCCGCGATGGTGGCTTCGGTTGATGTCTCTAAAGCGGGGATCAGCAAAACATTCACCACGTCGAATCGCATGGCGGATGGCGCCGAGATTTTAATGGAGCTGGTGGACGGCCCGTTTAAAAAGTTGCAGGGGGGGTGGTATTTTACTCCACTCGACGAGCAAGCGTGTAAGGTTGAACTTAAGTTGGAGTTTGAATTCTCTAGCCGTATGATTGAAATGGCATTTGGTAAGATTTTTAATGAGCTGACAAGCAATATGGTCAGTGCTTTTACTCAACGAGCAAAACAGGTTTATTAAACCATGACGATTGAATCGGATATGATCCACGTAGAGGTGGTGTTTGCGCTTCCCCATGAGCAGCGTGTATTTACCTTAGTGGTGAACAAGAACGCAACCGTTGAAGAGATTATTGCGCAGTCTGGTGTCTTAGAGTTGTATCCAGAGATCGACTTAACGAAAAACAAGGTTGGCGTATTTAGCCGCAATGTTAAGCTAGATGCGACGGTTCGTGATAAAGATCGTATCGAAATTTATCGCGCACTATTGGCTGATCCTAAAGAGATTCGCCGTAAGCGGGCTGAACAAGCCAAAGCGGCCGCAGCTAAATCGTGATACCAAACAAATTTGAGTAACAAGAGAGCTCGCGACATCGGCGAGCTTTTTTGTGCTTAGGCGATAAAGATTAACGTGTATGCTGATATGAAAAAGCCTGTTCAATGTGAACAGGCTTTTGCGATTCTTGCTTGAGGGCTTTGTTTACTCAAGCTAGCGAAGGCTTTCGAAGAACTCATCACTGGCTTTAAAATCGCCATTGATCGTGACTAAGGTACCCGCAGCACTAAACTTAACGACGAGGTTTTTCTGAATAGGGTCTTCATGGCCTTTGGTGTGGTGATAAATGTAGTACCACGTATCTGGGTAGCCATTTTCGATAAGCATAGGTGAGCCCATAACGTAACGAACTTGGGTTTTTGTCATGCCAAACTTGAGCTGATCGACCGCTTCTTGTTCAACGTAGTTACCCTGATTGATGTCAATTCGATAAACCAACTTCTCTAGTACAGAGCAACCGGTCAACATTGTTAGTGCAAGTGGAACTGCAACTAACCACTTTTTAATTCGCATAGTCTGAGATCTTTCTTCGCTAAAATACTGCCTGATAATAAACAAGCTCCAGCAAGAAGTAAAAAGCTCCTTGCGCTTTGAGCTTGTTATGACTGGCAATTTTGAATTAAGTTGCAAAATTGCCAATATTTTTCGGTAAATTATCAGAAAGTTGCTGAAGATGTAACCTAAGCGGCGATGAGTAACTCTTTTGCATTGGCGAGTGTCGACTCAGTGATCTGGCTGCCACCAAGCAGACGAGCAAGTTCTGAAATGCGTTGTTGCTCATCCAAGGTGTGCATTTGGGTCTCTGTTTTGCCTGATTTCGTGTTCTTAGCAACGAACAGTTGTTGATGCCCACAACCGGCCACTTGAGGTAGGTGGGTCACACACATCACTTGGGTCGATTCACCCAGTGTGCGCAGCATTTTCCCAACAACCGCAGCGGTTGGCCCGCTGATACCCACATCGACTTCATCGAAAATCAAGCTTGGTGTATCGACTTTTTGTGCCGTGATCACCTGAATCGCCAGTGAGATTCGTGATAACTCACCACCAGAAGCTACTTTGGCAATTGGCTGCATTGGTTGGCCTGGGTTGGTCGAAACAATGAAGGTCACGTTATCCATACCCAATGGCGATGGGTGGGTGTTGGTGTTGTTCACTTCTATTGCAAACTGCGCTTTTTCCATGCTGAGTTCGTGCATGCTTTGTGTGATCAGTTTGTTGAGCTCTTTGGCGTAACGAACGCGAGACTTGTGCAGTTTCTCTGATTTAGCAACGAACGATTGGTATTGGTGCTCAACATCGTTGGCTAATTCTTCTAGCTTTTCATCTGAGCAATCCAGTGCTTCAACTTGTTGCAATAAGTCTTGATGGTGCTTATATAACTCTTCTGGCAACACATGATGCTTGCGAGACATTGACATCACTTTTGAAAAGCGCTCTTCAACGTAAGCCATACGGCCAGGATCGACATCGATGCTGTCTAGGTAAGATCTTAATTCGTTATTGGTCTCTTCAATCTGAATGATGGCTTCAGAGAGCAGATTTGGCAGTTCAGCCAGTCTTTCATCAAGATCCGCTAACTGAATTAAGGCGTTATTGGCCGATTGCAAAATACCAAGCGCATTAACTTCTTCACCTTCATAAATAAGCTCGATAGCTTGTTGGCAGGTTGTGGCCAGCTCTCCGCTATTGGAGAGGCGCTTATGCTCTTGTTCGAGGTCTTCATATTCTTCCTCCCCAATAGATAGCTCATTTAACTCTTTGATTTGGTACTCAAGTAGTTGTTTTTGAGCTTGGTTTTGCTGGCTATTTTCACGTAACTCTTTTAAGTGGTTATCCGCTTGTCGCCATGCTTGGTAGGCATGACGAGTCGATTTTAATAGGTTCAAGTGGCCTGCGTATTGGTCAAGCATCGCCATTTGATAATCACTTTTCATTAATTGATGGTGCGCGTGTTGACCATGAATGTTGATCAACAGCTGACCCAGAGACTTCAATTGTGAAAGAGGGACAGGACTGCCGTTGATGAATGCGCGAGAACGACCTTCTTTAGAGATGGTTCTGCGTAATATGCATTCACCGCCATCCAGCAGTTCATTATCCTCTAACCAGCGGGTAGCATGCAGATTGTTCTCAAGTAAAAAAGCGGCACTGACTTCGGTTTTTTGTTCACCTTGTCGAACCATTCCTGCATCGGATCTTCCTCCAAGACATAAACCTAATGCATCGATAGCGATAGATTTACCCGCCCCCGTTTCACCGGTGATTGTTGTCATGCCTTTAGAGAGTTCTAGCTGTAAAGACTTAACAATAGCGAAATTATTAACACTTAAATGAGCCAGCATTTTTTATTTACCTGTATAACTGAACAATACTGTATATAAGCTCAGTATATACTGTTTCTTTATACAGTAAAGTCGACAGGTGAAAATTTTTGTGAAGAGGATCTAAACCTTACGGGACGAGGAGTGGGTTTCTGAGTGTCATTCCCGAGAGCGACAAAGGAGTGAGTAGGGAATCTCCAAAGGCTTGGCATCTTAGTTCTTTTTTCAAACTTATTCGTCAGACACCCATCTATCATTGGTATTGCCTATGTTGAGATGGAAGGAATGGATGTGAAACAACCAGCGATATACATACTGGCTAACCCGTCGGGGAGCTGCTTATATATTGGCGTGACGAGTAATTTAAAAGCGCGAATATGGCAGCACAAAAATGGCAGTGTCGATGGATTTAGTAAGCGGTATAACATTGACCGTTTGGTCTACTTTGAGCTTTATCTCGATATCACAGACGCCATCAAAAGAGAGAAGCAACTGAAAAAGTGGAAGCGAGAATGGAAAGAGAATTTAATTGCGGAAACGAATCGTAGCTGGAGTGATTTATACGATCACTTTTGAGAGATTCCTGACTCTGTCGTGCCTCCATCTCAGGAATGACAGAACAATCTATCTTGTTCTGTCATTTGTTATTCGGAGTTTAAAACAGCTTACTCGACCAACCGAGTTTGTTACGTAAGACGTGATAGTAGCTGTAGTCTTTAGGGTGGATCAGTTTGAGTACATTTGGGCTTTGGTAGATGTGAATCTCATCGCCGGGAGAAACTGGCAATGAAATTTGACCATCACAACTGACTTCCTGAGTTCCGCGGTTGTCCGGCGATACAATTAGCTTGATGTGACGCTTACCATCCACCACAAGTGGTCGGCTTGAAAGGGTGTGCGGGAACATTGGCACTAAAGAGATAGCATTCAGGCTTGATGACAGAATAGGGCCGCCGCCAGAAAGTGAATAGGCGGTTGAACCTGTTGGGGTTGATACGATCAGGCCATCTGACCGTTGTGAGAAGGCGAAGCTGTCATCGATATACACTTCAAACTCGATCATGCGCGCGACTTGACCTGGGTGGAGCACGGCTTCATTGAGAGCGGCATTATGGCTTTTTATTTGGCCGTGACGATGTATCTCTGTTTCGAGTAGGAATCGCTCTTCTTCGACGAATTCTCCCTTAAGCACGTCGGTTAGCGCGCGCTGGAAGTTTTCAGGGTTAAGATCGGTTAGGAAACCAAGGTTGCCTCGGTTAACACCAATCACTGAAATATCGAAACGTGACAAGATTCTCGCGGCACCGAGCATATTTCCATCGCCACCCACCACAATCGCGAGATCAGCCCGTTTACCTAATTCAACTAGGCTGGAAAAATGTTCTTGTGGGATATCATTCAAAATAGCGGAGAGCCGGTCGTCCACAAATACTTGATAACCCTCGGAACTTAACCACTGATAAAGCTCTCGGTGAGTCTGAATTGCTTGCTGATCTCGAGGTTTACCAATAATAGCGATGACTTCAAATGGCTTTTTCATAACGTTTCCAAACGAATTAGGCTTGAATCAAAATTCTTCATCCCCATAATAAAGGCAAGTTGAACGTCTATGCGAGTGTTTTATATCAATTTGGGGTGTAAACACACCTGTCACTGGCATTGAAAACGAATTCTGGAGAGATCATGAGCAACGAAGAAAACAAAGTCACTGAAGCTGAGCTAGATCAAATCATTGCAGAAGCAGAGAAAGTTGAAGAAGCTGAACTGAATGAAGAGTCTGTTGATGAGCAAGAAGCAAAAATTGCTCAACTAGAAGCAGCATTGCTTTCTAGCGAATCTAAAGTGAAAGAACAACAAGATTCTGTTCTTCGCGCAAAAGCTGAAGTTGAAAATATGCGTCGTCGCAGCGAGCAAGAAATTGACAAAGCGCGTAAATTCGCTTTGAACAAGTTTGCTGAAGGCCTACTTCCTGTTATCGATAACCTTGAGCGCGCTATGCAAGCAGCAGACGCTGAGAATGAAGTGGTTAAGCCATTATACGAAGGTGTTGAACTTACGCATAAAACGTTCGTAGACACGGTTGCTAAGTTTGGTCTTAAAGAGATCAATCCTGAAGGTGAGGCGTTCAACCCTGAATTCCACCAAGCAATGTCGATTCAAGAAAGCCCTGATCACGAATCAAACACGGTGATGTTCGTGATGCAAAAAGGCTACGAGCTAAATGGTCGTGTCGTTCGTCCTGCAATGGTTATGGTTGCTAAATAATTACGTATTACGTTGCCAAGTGATTGATTGGCGCATTGACTGAGTAAGTTGCTACGACAAAATAAATCACGGGTTTACGTAAAATAAAAAGAGAGGCATCGGCCTCTCTTTTTTTGTGCCTATAGCTTGAGAGTCTATGTAAATAAGCRTCAAAATCGCATTGAGAATGTCATTATTTTTATTTTATCCAGATCAATAATTTAGAGCTTTATATTATGAAATTGGTTGTTAATGGTGAGGTGTTTTAGTGTTGCTTTTGTAGTGTTTTTGTAAATAAGTGCTTTTAATTGTTACCTTTGTATGTAAAATCCACTGCGGTATGGCGATATTAGTCGCACATATAACTATAAAAGTACAAATTTCAAACACAACAGACTGGAGAAGAACGATGGACAAATCGCTCTCAAGTAAGATTTTTGTAGGCTTGTTTACCGGCCTACTTATTGGTACTGCTATTCAGTACCTATTCAGCGGCATTGCTATTTTTGATACCTACTTACTCGGCACTGCTGAAGGGGCTGGTGGTATGTTCGTATCACTGATTAAGCTGCTCGTAGTACCTCTGGTATACGTATCTATTGTTTGCGGTATCGTTGAGCTCAAAGATATTCGTTCATTTGGTCGTCTTGGTGGTAAAACCTTTGGTCTTTACATTATTAATACCATCATTGCGATTTCAGCCGCGCTAACGATTGGTCTCATTTTTCAACCGGGTGCGGGTGCGAATCTGGCGGGCACGGTTTCTGAAACCGTTGCGCTGACTACAACAGAAACACCGGATATCTTCTCTCTGGTTGTGAATATCGTTCCGAGTAACCCTGTAGAAGCGTTCGCCAGCGGTGACATGCTGCAAATCATCTTTATGGCAATTTTGACCGGTCTTGCGATTCAAGCGCTTGATTCTCGTGGTGGCCCAGCGATTAAGACCTTTAAGATGGCTAATGAAATCATGATGAAGCTTATCGGTTTGGTAATGAGCCTTGCGCCTTACGGTGTATTCGCGCTGATGATTCAACTGGGTGCAACACTGGATGCAGACACGCTAATGTCAGTTGCTGGCTATGTGGCGCTTGTGGTTACCATGCTTGTGTTCTGGATTTTCTTCTTCTACCCAATGATGGTAGGGGCATTCACTCGCATTTCTCCAAAGCAGTTCTTACGTGCAACTCGTGAGCAGGTTCTATTTTCACTATCGACGGCAAGTTCGAATGCGACCATTCCAGTAACCATGCGTACGTTAACTGACAAATTGAACGTATCGAAGTCAGTGGCAGGTTTCGGGGTGCCACTTGGTGCAACCATGAACATGTCTGGTGTCTCTATCTATATCGCATTAGCAACGATGTTCGTAGCTAACGCCTTTGGTCAGCCAATTAATACTGCTGACATCTTCACTCTAGGTCTAACTATCTTATTACTGTCTATCGGTGCTGGTGGTGTTCCTGGCGGTGGTGTTGTTATGGTCGGGGTTCTATTGCACCAACTAGGCTTGCCACCAGAAGGTCTAGCGATTGTGGCGGCTGTTGACCGTATTTGTGACATGTTCTGTACTTCTTCCAACGTTGTTGGTGATACTGCGGTTAACACTATCGTTGCGAAAACGGAAGGCGAAATTGGTAAAGAAGAAGTGGAAGTAGAAGCGAAGCCAGTAGAAGCTTAATCTTCAAACTATCCAAAGCTAAAAGCGAGCCCAAGGGTTCGCTTTTTGTTTTAAACGACTTATAGGTCATTCCATAGAGCGAAGAATGAACGAGTAGGGAATCTCTAAAAGTTATCTATATTGCTGTTTGAGATCCCCAACTCGTTCGTGCCTCGCTCTTGAGGATGACAGATAACTTCGAGAGTGAGGTTGAAATGCACCTAGGTGGAATTTAGTCGCATTTCCCGACAATCTTTTTTCATTTTTTTTCAATCTTTCCCTTGAAAAGCCATTTGCCGCCCTTATCTATGGTGCATACGAAAGCAAATTATATTTGCACTTTAATTTTGTGTATTAGGGTTGATTCCCTGATTACCACCCCCACATATGTGGGTATAGCAAAAACTTAATAGAATATATTTCGGAGATGGCCTGATGGGTAAAATCATTGGTATTGATTTAGGTACTACTAACTCTTGTGTTGCTGTTCTTGACGGCGACAAACCACGCGTAATTGAAAATGCTGAAGGCGAACGTACAACAGCATCGGTAATCGCATACACAGAAGGCGAGACGCTAGTTGGTCAACCTGCAAAACGTCAAGCTGTTACTAACCCTCAAAACACGCTATACGCAATTAAGCGTCTAATCGGTCGTCGTTTTGAAGATGAAGAAGTTCAACGCGATATCGAAATCATGCCTTTTAACATTGTTAAAGCTGATAACGGTGATGCATGGGTTGAAGCGCAAGGCCAAAAAATGGCTGCTCCTCAAGTATCTGCTGAAGTTCTTAAGAAAATGAAGAAAACAGCTGAAGACTTCCTAGGCGAAGAAGTAACTGGCGCAGTTGTTACTGTTCCTGCTTACTTCAACGATGCTCAACGTCAAGCAACGAAAGATGCTGGCCGTATCGCTGGTCTAGATGTTAAACGTATCATCAACGAACCAACTGCTGCTGCTCTAGCTTACGGCCTAGACAAGCAAGGTGGTGATCGTACTATCGCTGTATACGACCTTGGTGGTGGTACATTCGATATCTCTATCATCGAAATCGATGAAGTAGAAGGCGAGAAGACTTTCGAAGTTCTTTCAACGAACGGTGACACTCACCTTGGTGGTGAAGATTTCGATAACCGCATGATCAACTACCTAGTCGATGAGTTCAAGAAAGAGCAAGGTATCAACCTTAAATCTGATCCACTAGCAATGCAGCGTGTTAAAGAAGCAGCAGAAAAAGCGAAAATCGAGCTTTCTTCTACTACTCAAACTGACGTAAACCTACCTTACGTTACTGCTGATGCGACTGGTCCTAAGCACATGAACATCAAAGTGACTCGTGCGAAACTTGAGTCTCTAGTTGAAGACCTAGTTCAACGTTCTCTTGAGCCACTAAAAGTTGCTCTAGCAGATGCAGACCTATCTGTAGGTGATATCACTGACGTTATTCTAGTTGGTGGTCAAACTCGTATGCCTATGGTTCAAGCGAAAGTAACGGAATTCTTCGGTAAAGAGCCACGTAAAGACGTGAACCCTGACGAAGCGGTTGCTATGGGTGCGGCTGTTCAAGGTGGTGTACTAGCGGGTGACGTTAAAGACGTACTTCTACTAGACGTTACTCCTCTGTCTTTCGGTATCGAAACGATGGGCGGCGTGATGACTAAGCTTATCGAGAAAAACACAACTATCCCGACTAAAGCGGATCAAGTGTTCTCTACAGCTGAAGACAACCAAAACGCAGTAACTATCCACGTTCTTCAAGGTGAGCGTAAGCAAGCGACTTACAACAAGTCTCTTGGTCAGTTCAACCTAGAAGGTATCCAACCAGCACCACGTGGCATGCCACAAATCGAAGTGACATTCGACCTAGATGCTGATGGTATCCTGAACGTATCGGCTAAAGATAAAGCGACAGGTAAAGAGCAGAAGATCACTATCCAAGCATCAGGCGGCCTGTCTGAGGAAGAGATCGAAGCAATGGTACAAGAGGCAGAAGCTAACAAAGAAGCGGACAAAAAGTTCGAAGAGTTAGTTGTTGCTCGTAACCAAGCTGACCAAATGATTCACGGCACTAAGAAGCAAGTAGAAGAAGCTGGTGAAGCGCTACCTGCAGACGAGAAAGAGAAGATCGAAGCGGCTATTACGGCACTAGAAGAAGTTAAGTCTGGTAACGATAAAGAAGCTATCGACGCAAAAGTTCAAGAACTGATGCAAGCCGCTCAAAAGCTAATGGAAATTGCTCAACAACAAGCTCAAGCACAGCAAGCTGGCGCTGAAGCGGGTGAGCAACCTAAGCAAGACGACGATGTGGTAGACGCAGAGTTTGAAGAAGTTAAAGAAGACAAAAAATAATTTCGTCGCAGAGTAGCCTAATTTCGTTGTCGGAAGTGCTCACCTACTAGTGTAGGCTGCGCGCTTCCTCCTAGAACTCAAGCTATCTGCTTAGAAATTTGTCTCGAAGACTTATTAATACGGGCGTCAGAGGTAACTCTCACGCCCGTAAATTTGTATTTAGACTTGTCGATCTAGATAATAGCTTTATTCGGTGATTCAGCCGGCAGAACTTTTATCTAGATTGATACACAGACTACTGAAGTTATTTTTCGGTAGTAGCAATTATTTTGGTGACCTAGAACATGTCAAAACGTGATTTTTACGAAGTATTAGGCGTAAGCCGCGATGCATCAGAGCGCGATATTAAAAAAGCGTACAAACGCTTAGCGATGAAGTTTCACCCAGATCGTAACCAAGGTGACGCTACCTCAGCCGATAAGTTTAAAGAAGTAAAAGTAGCGTACGAGACCTTAACCGATCCTCAAAAGAAAGCTGCTTATGACCAGTACGGTCACGCTGCTTTTGAACAAGGCGGTATGGGCGGCGGTGGTTTTGGCGGCGGTGGCCAAGGTGATTTTGGTGATATTTTCGGTGACGTATTTGGTGACATCTTCGGCGGCGGTCGTCGAGGTGGTGGTCAAGCGCGTGCACAACGTGGTTCCGATTTACGTTACAACATGGAACTGACGCTAGAAGAAGCGGTTCGTGGTGTTTCTAAAGAGATCGAAGTACCAACACTGGTTGAGTGTGATATTTGTGATGGTAGCGGCGCGAAGAAAGGTTCTTCTGCGCAAACTTGTGGCACTTGTCATGGCCATGGTCAAGTACAAATGCGTCAAGGTTTCTTCGCGGTTCAACAGACTTGTCCTACTTGTAACGGTAAAGGCAAGATCATCAAGGACCCATGTAACTCTTGTCACGGTCAAGGTCGTAAACAGAAAACCAAAACACTTAACGTTAAGATCCCAGCAGGTGTTGATACTGGTGATCGCATTCGTCTATCTGGCGAAGGCGAAGCCGGTGAACATGGCGCACCAGCAGGCGACCTATACGTACAAGTACATGTAAAAGAGCACAACATCTTTGAACGTGACGGTAACAACCTTTACTGTGAAGTGCCTGTCAGCTTCTCTATGGCAGCTTTGGGCGGTGAAGTGGAAGTTCCAACCCTGGATGGTCGCGTGAACCTTAAAGTGCCAGAAGAGACACAAACGGGCCGTATGTTCCGTATGCGTGGCAAAGGCGTGAAAGGTGTTCGTGGCGGCGGTGTGGGTGACTTAATCGTGAAGCTAGTGGTTGAAACACCGGTTAAGCTAAGCTCTCGTCAAAAAGAGCTACTGCGTGAATTTGAAGATACCTGTGGTGGTGAAGCGGCAAGCAAGCATAAGCCAAAGTCTGAAGGCTTCTTCAGCGGTGTTAAAAACTTCTTCGATGACCTAACTAAGTAATCAATTCAGTACTTGGTAACTCGTTAAGCTAACTCTTAGAGTTATTGATAACATTAGAAAGCCTGCTCATGTAGCAGGCTTTTTTGTGTCTATAGATTAGAGAACAACAAGATTAGAGAACAAGATGACGAGAGAAAAAGGGGTTTAAAGCATAAAGAACGGAGATTATTGTAGATAAGATCTCACGTCTTTTTGATGGTTTGGCTCGTTACCTCCAACACGCTTCTGGTTGTGACATACCTGAGTGGTGTAATTCCAAAATATCGGTGTTTGAATCTAAGCAGTTATCTTTGGTTTGTGGTGAAAGTGGTTCAGCCTGAATCGAATAGGTGGTGCTACTCGCCGAGATAGCAAGTGTGTATCGGCGAGTATCAGTCGCGCAAAACAAGCATGTCCCGCCTGAAATTATATTCGCTGCTGCCGATGCGTAACTTCCCGAATATAAGGTTTCTATCTCTAATTGAATTTTTGTCATGTCAGCTAACGCGGTAACTCGGTGTGCCTTGATAACATGGCTGGTATAGCTTGGATACGCAATGGCACCGAGTATCCCTACGATGATGACGGCGATCAATAATTCGATCAATGTCATTCCTTTCATACTTAAGTTGTTGTTGTTGCATTTCTTTATTCGAATCATCGCGAGTAGTTTCCTTTCATCACTCTGTCTATTTTTCTCTGGTGATAGCATCAGAGCAAGACTAAATACGGTTACGCATTGGATTACATAGGAATTTGGGAAATGACTCGCGGGTTTACTTTATTAGAGCTGTTAATCACGGTATTGGTGTTATCGATACTGATCGTTGCGGCTGCCCCGAGTTTTAGTTCGGTAACTGAAACCGTCAAGATGCAGCGACTCGCGGGTGAGTTGAATGGTTTTCTTATTCAGGCCAAGTCTGAATCGGTCAACAGGAATCAAGATCTGTGGGTGCATTTCTCTATGGAAAAGAACACGGTGCAATCAACCGGAGAGTGGACGGTTTGGTTAAAGCCTACCGAGGATCTTTCTGGTGAAACTTTATTGGTGTTGTCGGGTAAGCCGTTTCGTGATGTTTCTTTTTCTCACAACTACACCGGAGAGCGCATCTCTTTTGAGAGTGTTAGAGGAAGGCCAAGCAGAGGGACGATTTATCTCTTTCCGAATGGCGCATCAAACGATCGACTTTTGATCAAGTTATCTAGCCCTCCGGGGCGAATTAAGGTTTGCGGCGAATCGAGTGCGCAGTATGGCTATGATGCGTGTTAAGGCGATAGCGGTCGCGCCTAGCAAACAACAAGGTGCATCATTGATTGAATTGATGGTGGCTGCTGTGATTGGCGTGTTCGCCATTTCGATCATTGGCAGTGTGTTCATCACTGGGCAGAGAATAGCCAAAGATAAGGGGATTGAATTATTACTGCTGCAAAACCTCACCAGTACCATGCAGGTCATGAAGGAAGATATCCAACGATCGGGCTATGATGGTTCAAACGGTCATTCAATCAAGTTATCCGGTGCAAGTCATACCATCCAAGTGAGTGGCGGTAGTGCGGTAGGTTTTGTCTATTACCGTGAAGGTTCTAGCAGCAATAAAAATTACCGGAATATCGTTTATCAAAAAAAGGGCACTAAGCTGCAAATATGTGAAAAAGGCACACCGGTTTCAGCTGGTCTTCCTTCTTTCAATGAAGTCACCGGGTGTTATTCGTTGTTTGATGACAGTCTCATCGAAGTGGATGAACTCGATATCCACTCGCAGGTATTAGAGAAAAATGCGATTAAAACAACACTCACAGAGATCAGTATTACGGCTTCAATTCCAACCGCAGGTGTCTCCAAATCGATTTCAGTGACGGTTAAACAAAGGAACTGGCAATGATGACCTTCACAAAACAGTATGGTGTAGTGACGTTATTGATTACGTCGGTGCTTTTAATGGCGGCTTTAGTGGTGACGTTAGGCACGTACCGTAGTGTTTTTCATCAAATTAAAGTGGCTCAAAATGAGGTGGAAGGGCGTAAAGCTCATTGGTTAGCTGAAGGTGGTTTAGAGTGTACTTATTCCTATTTACGGGAACTCGATAAAACCATTTTAGAGATCAAAGAGGCCAGTACACGCCCAGCCCACTTTTCAGATTGGTGCTCCCCTTATGATAATCAACCCCAAATCACCATCTCTGATAGTGTGACGGCTAAGGCTTATATCGTGAGATCGTCGAAGAGGACACAATCACTCTATAAGACAATAAAAGAAACCTCTCAGCTAGGCCGTGGGGCTATCCAGTCGACAGGCCCTATTGAACTCATTGGCACTTTGAGTCTGAAACCTACAGTAAAGGAAGAACCGATCAGAGGTAATGAATATGAATGCGTGAGTGTTACTTTTGCTGACCTTTTAACTTATCAATACGATTCTGTACATGGTGATTCAGGGCAATCGTTAGGATTAGAAGTCCTTGATCCAAGTGCGAATGGTCCGTTCTCTGGTTTTGATGGTGTGTGTGATAGCGACTATAAAACAGCGATCCCTAAAGCCAGTTCGGGAAGTCGTTATTCAATCTATGCTCCTGATTCCTATCAAGGAACCAATCCGCCGCCGTTCAAAAAAGACTTTAATCCTGATCCGAATATGAACCCGTTTTATACCTTCTTTGGTATGGCTAAGACGGATCAAAATATTGTGGACCTTTCTCAAGATACTGAACTCTTTAAACACACCATATTGACTAACGCGACAGACTGCGCAACGGAAATTATGGATCACTTTACTTTGGGACAAACCCAAGGTCTGTGGATTGAAGGTAATTGCTATGTTGATACCGCGGTTGTCGCGACAAACAATCAATCACAGCTGTTGGTGATTCAAGATGGTGTGCTCGCGTTGAGGGGGGCGATGACATACAACGGTGTGATTTATCATTTGGTCGATTATCAAAAGAGCCATGTTAAAACTCGTATCGATAACTTCTGGAAGACCCTTGCTGCTCCGAACGTATTCGCGCCTTTTATCAAAGACATCGACGACGCCAGTGTGGTTAAAAAAAGTGTCGGGATTCAATTTGCTTCTGGTTTACCTTCCGGTGGCCTTATCTTTGATTCGCCACAGGGGGTAACGACCATTGTGGGTGACATGGATTTGGATTTTCGTGCTGAGTCTAATCCAAGTGACCCACCTTCGAGTTATCAATGGAAGCGAGGATCATGGAATGATTTTTAATCAGCGAGGCTTTAGTTTGATAGAGGTGCTGATCTCTTTTCTGCTCATCGGAGTGGCGTCACTTGGGCTGGTTAAATTGCAGGTTTATGTCGAGCAAAAGTCAGAGTTTGCGATTCAAAGCATCGAAGCACTGCACTTTGCTGAAAGGCAGATGGAATTTTATCGAACTCGAGTATCGGAGATGAGTGGGGCGGTTGGGTTAATCCCTTTTTCCGATCTCAACCAAGCCCGTTATTGTCTCAATTCGACAAATTCAGCGCCCTTGTCAGGGTTATCCGGCTCAGATTATGCGATGACATGTGAAGTGACCGATGCTGATGATGCTTTATCGGGAGCTTTAAAAAATATTACGGTCACCATGACATGGCAAGATCGCATGAACCGTGCACAAAACATTCGCCTAGAGACCATGCTCTCTAAATACAGTGAGTTTGATTAAGCAACCAAGCAAACGTTTACTGGATACGAAGGCTCCCCCCTCCTTTTTTATTGATATTTCTCTGTTCTCGGACATTGTTTGCAAGGTGGTTAATGGGATGTATAGGGTATGGTGTGCTTTGTGTTTTTATATTGTTGTGGTTGCATTGTATTTTTGCAAAATATGTCTCCATTTATGGAAAATAGTGCGGGTTCTTGTGCTTTTTAATGGTGGTTTTAATAGAATATGTGCTGTGCCAATAGGTCATGGTCCAAATGTATATTCGGCCTAAATTAAAACAACATCACATATGGAGTTCCAATGAGTAGTCAAGCCGTAAAAAAAGCCCCATCGACTGAGAATATCAGTGGTATGGATCGCTTTCTAAACTTCATTGAACGCGCCGGAAACAAAATTCCAGATCCCGCTCTGCTCTTTTTTTGGGGCTTATTATTGTCTGGGTATTATCGGCAGTACTTTCACGTTTTACTTTTGATTTGATTCATCCTGTATCTGGCGAAGCCATTGTCGTTTCGAACTTATTGACGGGTGAGGCCTTTGCGAGCTTTTTAGCGAATATGGTGACTAACTTTACTGGGTTTGCACCTCTTGGAATCGTACTGGTTGCTATGCTATGCTAGGTGTTGGTGTTGCTGAAGCTTCAGGCTTTATTAATACCGGACTGAAAAAGATGCTCAACGTGACTCCAGCGAAGCTACTAACGCCGATGCTTATCTTAGTCGCGATTGTGTCTCACACTGCTGCAGATGCCGGTTACGTGCTGGTTATTCCTCTTGGTGGTATCATTTTCCATGCTGCGGGGCGTCACCCTCTAGCGGGTATTGCTGCGGCCTTTGCGGGTGTATCCGGTGGCTTTGCCGCGAACTTCTTGCCGTCAGGTATTGATCCTCTTTTGGCTGGCTTTACACAAGAAGCCGCTCAAATTCTTGACCCAAATTACATAGTAAACCCTCTTTCCAATATCTTTTTTACCGGTTTATCTTCTCTATTAATTGTATCGATTGGTTGGTACGTCACGGATAAGATTATTTCACCACGTCTTGCGAAAACGGCGATTGATGAAGATGCAGAAGAAGCGCCAGATATGGGGTCATTTACTGAAATTGAAAGTAAGGCTTTTTCTCGCGCGGGTTGGGCTATGCTTGCTGGTATTGCAGCTTTGGTTGTTGCTTTAGTACCTGAAAGCTCACCACTTCGTTCTCCAGCGGGGGAAATTACGTCTTTTAATGCGCCAATTATGCAATCTATTGTGCCGCTTATCTTCATCCTGTTTATCATTCCAGGGGTGGTTTACGGCCGTATTGTTGGGACTTTTAAAGCGAGCGACGACATCATTAAATCGATGTCTGCAACCATGGCTACTATGGGAAGCTTTATGGTAATGGCTTTCTTTATTGCTCAGTTCTTGGTGGCTTTCTCTCAATCTAACTTGGGTACATTACTGGCGTTGTCGGGTGCTCAGTTATTGCAAGCGATGAATCTACCCGGGCAAGTGACGATTGTTGGTATGATTTTACTTACCGCATTTGTTAACTTATTGGTCGGTTCGGCTTCTGCTAAGTGGGCGCTGATTGGTCCTATTATGGTTCCAATGCTGATGGCTGTGGGTATTTCTCCTGAGCTGACTCAAGCGGCGTATCGTGTCGGGGATTCAGTGTCTAATATCATTTCTCCGATGATGGTTTTCTTCCCGTTAGTGGTTGTTTACATGCAGCGTTACGTGAAGGGTTCAGGCATTGGTTCACTCGCCTCTATGATGATGCCATACTCGATTGCTATGCTAATCGGTTGGTCTCTCTTCTTGCTGGCTTACTGGGCTCTTGGTATTCCACTGGGTATCCAAGCTCCTTACACTTACACGATGTAAGCAAAGTAAGTCTGAAAAGTAAGTCAGATAAAACCATCGAAGCCCGCACTGAAATGTGCGGGTTTTTTTTCGCAAATTTTTGCTACTTTTTTTATATCCAAGATAAAGGCACTCAGCTTATACTCCGCCTTACGGCTAATTGTTGGCCGGTAAAATTAGGAAATCCAATCCACATGAAAATTCTGCTTTTAGTAGGGTTAATTGTTTTAAATGGTCTGTTTGCCATGTCAGAGATTGCACTGGTAGCAGCAAAAAATAGTCGGCTGAAACGCTTAGCTGAAAAACATCGCTCGGCTCAGGTTGCCCTTGAGCTCAAAGAAAATCCAACACGCTTCCTTTCAACCATTCAAATCGGTATTACGGTCATCGGTCTACTCAGCGGTATTGTAGGTGAAGCGACGTTATCGGCTCCACTGGCAGTTCAACTGGAGCTTTGGGGTTTAGACCCAACACAAGCGAATATCTTGTCTACTGCGGTTGTCGTGGTGGGGATTACCTATTTCGCGATTGTTGTGGGTGAGCTCGTGCCAAAACGTTTTGCTCAATCTCAAGCCGAAAATATTGCTGTGCTAGTGGCTCTACCCATCTTTTGGTTATCTAAAATTGCGACGCCATTTGTGTTTGCGTTGTCGGCTTCAACCGAGGGCATTCTTAAATTGATGGGGCGTAGCGGTGAAGAAGACAGTGTGACAGAAGATGATATTCATGCACTCGTGAAAGAGGGCTCTGAATCTGGCGTAATTGAGCGTGGTGAGCAAGAGATGATTCGCAATATATTGCAGTTGGATGATCGTCTTGTGAGCTCGTTAATGACCCCGCGAAGAGAAGTCGACTTTTTGGATATCGAGCAACCTGTTGATCAGATATTCAAGAAATTACGTTCATCAAAGCACAGTGTCTTCCCATTGTGCCAAGAACACCTCAATAAAGTGGTCGGTACGGTGTCAGCTAAAGCCTTGCTGAATCAAGCGGGCAATTTAAGTATTCAAGTTATCATGGGGCTGTCGAGATCCCCAATCTATGTTCCAGAGTCGATGAAGGCGCTGCGCTTACTGAGTTACTTTAAAGAGTCAGGGGCTGAGATGGCGTTCATCGTTGATGAATATGGTGACGTACAAGGCTTGGTCACTCATTACGACATTCTTGAAGCGATTGCTGGTGAGTTATCGAATAACCCTAAAGATCTTTGGACGGAGCAAGTAGAAGGCGGATTGCTAGTGGATGGGTTAATCCCTCTCAGTGAACTGAAGAACCGTTTAGAGCTGGCCGATTTTGAAGGTGAAAGCGAGAGTTTCCAGACCTTGAATGGCCTTGTGACTTGGTTGATAGGACGTTTACCTGATGCTGGTGAAGTTGTTCAATATCAGCAGTGGCAGTTTGAGGTCATCTCCGTTGAAAATAACCGTATTGTGAGTGTTAAAGCGACCCCTATCGTCAGTGATTTAGACGATACTGTTGGTTAACGATTCAACGAACAAGTCATCGTTATTGTTCATCATCTCTTTATTGTTCATTATTACGAAGATTAGGTATGCTTTATGGCATACCTATTTTTGTTCTTATCCTTTGTATTCTGGAGTTTCCTTTGTCAGACCATCAATTCAGCCCTCAAGATGAAATCTTCATGCGACGCGCCATCGAGGTCGCCAAGCAAGCAGAGAAAGAGGGAGAGGTTCCGGTTGGAGCGGTGTTGGTCAAAGATGGAGCCATTATAGCGGAAGGGTGGAACCGTTCGATTGGCAGCCACGATGCCACGGCACATGCTGAGATCGAAACTTTGCGTAAAGCAGGTCAAACCTTAGAAAATTATCGCTTACTTGATACCACGTTGTACGTCACGCTTGAACCTTGCCCTATGTGTGCTGGAGCCTTGTTACATAGCCGCGTAAAACGGATCGTATTTGGTGCGCCGGATTTAAAAGCTGGGGCGGCGGGGACGGTATTGAATCTCTTCGAAAGCCAAGCCTCATATCACTATGCTGATGTTGAGCATGGTTTGTTGGAAGAAGAGTGCCGAGGACAGTTGCAGGCCTTTTTTAAGCGTCGTAGAAATGAGATAAAAGAGAAAAGGAAGCAAGACCGTTTGTTGGAAGCGCAGCGTTTAGAAGCAGACAAGGTCAGTAACAAGAGATAGCAACGAGCTTTCGGCACTCTCAATGATAAGAGTGCCAAGCAAACGTACTTGGTCATTATATTTACTCAGCAATCATCTGCATGAAAGCACGGTTGCGCCAAATGATTTTTTTCTTATTATTTGAAAGCATACGCTTACGACGGTTGGCGGCAACGGTCTTATCAAGGCGTTTCGATTTCAGTTTGTTCTTCATCATTTCAACGATTTCCTCTTGGTCGTTTGGCTTGTTAATTATGGCTTCAGTTGTAACTATGGCTTCAGTTGTAATTATTGGCGGATTGGTTCTAAGCGTTTTGCTGAGAACTTAATATTGCCTTTCTCAGTCGCTCTCATACTGAATGCAATCAAGCATCCTCTCGTTTGTGGAGTGCTGTTATAACGTTGAATGGTTACTGCAATATGACACCTCAAATTTAACGGTCACTCTGTTATTGAGTCTCTCAACGCTCACCAGTCTCTCGGGAATAAAAAAAAAGAGCAATGCGAAATGGCATTGCTCTTTTTTATTTATTTGGAAGACTCAGCGTCGTTGATTGCGGATTCAGCTGCACTGATTGTCGATTCAGCGCCAGAGGTTTCTAAAGGTGGAATAACCACTAAACCTTCAAGGTTGACCTCTTGGTCTTTATTGCGCTTATTGACATGACCAATAATACTTTGGTAATAACGGCGAATATTTTCTACGTAGTTCCTCGCTTCATCACCACGAGCGTAACCGTAACGGGTGTAGCGGTAGTATTTTCGCTGTTTTAACAACGGCAGTCGGTCTTTCACATCTCCCCACGCATCCGGGTCACCACCTTGTGCTTTGGTTATACGTCGAGCATCCATCATATGTCCATAACCCACATTATATGAGGCGAGGGCGAACCAGATTTTTTCATGTTGATCAATAGAGTCAGGGACTCGATTGACAATACGACGCAGGTATTCGACGCCACCTTGTACCGACTGTTTTGGATCAAGACGATTGGTTACGCCGACACTTTTCGCCGTCGGTAGCGTCAACATCATCATGCCACGAACACCTGTTGGAGAGCGCGCGACAGGGTTCCAATGCGACTCTTGGTAGGCCAAAGCGGCAATCAAACGCCAGTCAAATTCTTGCGAGTACTTTTGAAATAGCGGCGACCATTTTGGCAGTTTGCTGTCCAGTGCTCGAATAAAGGCACGGGTGTCAACGTAGTCAAAGGTACCAATGTGACCGATGTATTTCTCTTCTAGTGAGGCTAGCTCACCCGATTGTTTTAGATTGCCGAAAAACTCAATCAGCAACGCATACAGGCTTTCATCTTCAGACTTCTGTAAGTACCAAGAGATCGGTTGATCTTCAGTTAACTCAAACGCTAATGCAACGTCAGGGTATAAACGCTGCGCCAGAGACAGTTCGATAGAATCAGCCACTGTAAATAAGAGCTCACCGGTCGAGACTTCTTTGAGTAGGTCATTGATATCTGCGTTCTCGACCGCGTCATAGATAAAGTCATTATGGGTGTTCTGTAGCTCTTTGAGTGTCGGTTCAAAGTGAGAGTCTTTGACCACAACCAAAGAGGGGGTCAGTGTTTCACTCGATATGGCTCCTTCGGACTCTGCGTGTTTCTTTGCAAACTTAGCCTGACGCTTATTTTCAAACTTAATCAGTTGCTTGAGGTTTCTTGGTCGCCAATGCCCCTTTTTATACACGACTTGTTGGCTGACATAATAATAAGCGGGCGCGGCGCGATAGACACGTGTCAGGTCGCTATTTTGTGTTAACCCTGTTGCGATGAGATCGATTTCACCTTTCTTTAAGGCGGGGAATAGATCGGATAGGCGATATGCAGGCCTAACCTCAAGTTTGACACCAAGCTCTTGTGAAAACTCACGAGCCAACTCGTAATCCAAACCTGCTGGGCCATCAGGACCAATGTAATAGGATAGTTGATTGTTTAGAGTGCCGACACGAAGCACACCGCGTTCTTGTATCTGCTCAAGGACACTTTTGGGATCAGATTCAATCTGGCACCCTGTTATCCCCAACAGAGCGATAACAAGCAGAAGGAATTTAGACGAAAAGGCGAGCGTAAATTTAGGCATCAAAATGAAATCTCAAAAAGTGGAAGCCCCTTTATACCAAACCCCGCAAGACTGGCAAAGCAGGTTTAATTAAACAGAGGTAAAAGTGCGGATAAATGCAGCAAAAGTGGCATTTATACAGAAAGATAAAAAAAATAACGCAAACGGTTGCTTTTGGTGTTACGTCACAAAAAGAAATGCTTTATAATGCGCTCGCATTGAAGAGGTGGGATCGGCATAGGTTTGGCAACCTTCGGGAATAGCTTCGAAGAAAACAGTTAGGTTGTTCCTATAACCCACTGAATTTATTCCAATACTACCTTAATCAACTGCATAAGAGACCTAAGCACATGAGAATTTTGCGTGGCTCCCCAGCTCTATCTGAGTTTCGTGTTAACAAGCTTTTAGAGCTTTGTCGTGAATTAAGCTTGCCTGTTACAGGTATTTACGCTGAGTTTGCCCACTTTGCTGATCTAACGGCAGACCTAGATGAGTCTGAAGTTGAGAAGCTAGAAAAGCTACTGACTTACGGTCCAACGATTGAAGAGCATGAACCAGAAGGTTTACTGCTACTTGCAACGCCACGCCCTGGCACTATCTCGCCTTGGTCTTCAAAATCAACAGATATCGCACACAACTGTGGACTGGCTAAAGTGTCACGTCTAGAGCGCGGTACTGCTTTCTGCATTGAAACCTCTGCTGAACTTTCTGAACTTCAACTTGTTGAGCTAAAAGCCATTTTACACGATCGTATGATGGAAGTGGTTTTCACTGACTTCGAATCAGCGGCGGCGCTGTTCACGGTGGCTGAACCGGCCCCTTATACCGAAGTTGATCTACTGGCTGGCGGACGTAAAGCGCTTGAAAAAGCAAACGTTACCCTAGGTCTTGCACTTGCAGAAGATGAGATTGATTACCTGCTTGAAAGCTTCACTGAAAAACTCGAACGTAATCCGACTGACATTGAATTGATGATGTTTGCACAAGCGAACTCTGAACACTGTCGTCATAAAATCTTTAACGCTGATTGGACTATCGATGGCGTTAAGCAAGAAAAGTCATTGTTCAAGATGATTAAAAATACGTTTGAAGTCACCCCTGATAACGTACTGTCGGCTTACAAAGATAACGCAGCAGTCATGACGGGTTCTGAAGTGGGTCGTTTCTTCCCAGATCCAGAAACTCGCCAGTACAACTACCATCAAGAGAAAACACACATCTTGATGAAAGTTGAAACGCACAACCACCCAACGGCGATTTCTCCATGGCCGGGTGCATCAACAGGTTCAGGCGGTGAAATCCGTGATGAAGGCGCAACCGGTATTGGTGGTAAGCCAAAAGCGGGTCTTGTGGCGTTCTCTGTATCTAACCTTAAGATCCCGAACTTCGTTCAACCTTGGGAAACTGACTTTGGTAAGCCAAGCCGTATCGTTACTGCTCTGGATATCATGCTTGAAGGTCCTCTTGGTGGCGCGGCATTCAACAACGAATTTGGTCGTCCAAACCTACTTGGCTACTTCCGTACTTACGAAGAGAAAGTCAACTCTCACGCCGGTGAAGAAGTGCGTGGTTACCACAAACCAATCATGCTGGCTGGTGGTCTTGGTAACATCCGTGATGAGCACGTTCAGAAGAAAGAGATCCCAGTAGGAGCAAGCCTAATCGTTCTTGGCGGTCCTGCGATGAACATCGGCCTTGGCGGCGGTGCGGCATCTTCAATGGATTCGGGTTCTTCTTCTGAAGATCTTGATTTCGCTTCTGTACAACGTGAAAACCCAGAAATGGAGCGTCGTTGTCAGGAAGTGATCGACCGTTGTTGGCAGCTAGGTGATGCGAACCCAATCGCATTCATCCACGATGTGGGCGCGGGTGGTATCTCGAATGCACTTCCTGAGCTAGTAGACGATGGTGAGCGTGGCGGTATCTTCAACCTACGTGATGTACCAAACGATGAGCCGGGCATGAGCCCACTTGAGATCTGGTGTAACGAATCTCAAGAGCGTTACGTAATGGCAGTTGCTGATAAAGACATGGCAACATTCGACGCGATTTGTAAGCGTGAGCGTGCACCATACGCAGTGGTGGGTAAAGCAACGGAAGAGCGTGAACTTAAACTTGAAGATTCACACTTCGACAATACGCCAATCGACATGCCAATGGATATCCTATTAGGTAAAACGCCTAAGATGCACCGTGACGCGAAAACGCTAAAAGCGAACAACCCTGCGATTGACCGTTCTGGTATTGAGATGAACGAAGCGGTTGACCGTGTTCTTCGCTTGCCAACCGTCGCTGAGAAAACGTTCCTTATCACCATCGGTGACCGCTCGGTAACAGGCCTTGTCGCTCGTGATCAAATGGTTGGTCCATGGCAGGTTCCAGTAGCAAACTGCGCAGTAACAGCGGCAAGCTACGACTCTTACCACGGTGAGGCAATGTCTCTTGGTGAGCGTACGCCAGTGGCACTGCTAGACTTCGGCGCATCGGCTCGTCTAGCGGTTGGTGAAGCCATTACTAACATCGCTGCGACCAACATCGGCGATATCAAACACATTAAACTGTCGGCGAACTGGATGTCTCCAGCGGGTCACCCGGGTGAAGATGCCGGTCTTTACGAAGCGGTGAAAGCGGTTGGTGAAGAGCTATGTCCAGCATTGGGTCTAACTATCCCAGTGGGTAAAGACTCAATGTCGATGAAGACTAAGTGGGAAGAGAATGGCGAGCAGAAAGAAGTCACGTCTCCGCTATCTCTTGTTATCACTGCGTTCGCACGTGTTGAAGACGTTCGTAAGACGATTACGCCTCAACTGCGCACTGACAAAGGTGACACTTCACTGGTTCTTATCGACCTAGGTAACGGCAAAAACCGTCTAGGTGCGACAGCACTTGCACAGGTTTACAAGCAGCTTGGTGATAAGCCAGCAGACGTAGACAACGCAGCGCAACTAAAAGGTTTCTACGAAGGCGTTCAAGCACTGGTAGCGAACGACCAAGTTGTCGCTTACCACGATAAAGGTGATGGTGGTCTATTGGTAACGCTAGCAGAAATGGCGTTCGCAGGTCATTGTGGTGTTAACGCTGATATTGCGGCGCTTTTATCTGCATCAGAGAATAGCGAAGATACGCTTGCGGCACTATTCAACGAAGAGCTCGGTGCAGTCATCCAAGTGCGTAACGATGATTTAGATGCGGTTCTTTCTACTCTTGCGGCCCATGGCCTAGATACGTGTTCACACGTAATTGGCAGCGTTGTTGGTGAAGGGGAAGCGTCTGATGAGCTAGTGATTAAGTCTGGTGAGTCTGTAGTAATTGAACGTAACCGTACTGAACTACGTACTATCTGGGCTGAAACCACGCACAAGATGCAAGGTCTACGTGATAACCCAGTATGTGCTGACCAAGAACACGAAGCGAAGAAAGACAACTCTGATCCAGGTCTGAACGTGAAACTAAGCTTTGACGTAAACGAAGATATCGCTGCACCGTTCATCAACACAGGCGCTAAGCCTAAGATGGCGATTCTACGTGAGCAGGGTGTTAACTCTCACGTTGAAATGGCAGCAGCATTTGACCGTGCAGGCTTCGAAGCAACCGACATTCACATGAGCGATATCCTCACGGGTCAAGCGGTTCTAGAAGAGTACAACGGCCTTGTGGCTTGTGGTGGTTTCTCTTACGGTGACGTACTAGGCGCGGGTGAAGGTTGGGCTAAGTCGGTTCTGTTTAACGATTCGACTCGTGACCAGTTTGAAAACTTCTTCAAACGTGAAGATACCTTCTCTCTCGGTGTGTGTAACGGTTGTCAGATGTTGTCAAACCTGCGTGAACTTATCCCGGGTGCAGAGTACTGGCCACGTTTTGTTCGCAATGAATCTGAGCGTTTCGAAGCGCGTTTCAGCCTAGTTGAGGTTCAGAAGTCTGACTCTGTCTTCTTCAACGGCATGGAAGGCTCTCGTATGCCAATCGCCGTTTCTCACGGTGAAGGCCGCGTAGAAGTGCGTGACAACGACCACCTAAACGCGATAGAAAACTCAGGTACGGTTGCTCTACGTTACGTTGATAACAACGGTAACCCAACGCAGCAATACCCGAACAACCCGAACGGTTCGCCAAACGCTATCACGGGTTTAACGACGACAGATGGCCGCGTGACTATCATGATGCCGCACCCAGAGCGTGTATTCCGTACCGTTGCAAACTCTTGGTCTCCAGAAGGTTGGGGCGAGAATGGCGCTTGGATGCGTATGTTCCAAAACGCACGTAAGAATGTGGGTTAATCACTTTCTTACTAGCCGCATTAATCTAGGCTAGGTTATGCAAAAATGAAAAGCGCAGATCGAAAGGTCTGCGCTTTTTTATCGTCTATTGCTTTTTCGGCGGCTTTCTGATGAAAAAAAGCCGCTGGATTTAACCCCAACGGCTCTATATGTTCTAGCATCTAGCATCTAGCATCTAGCATCTAGCATCTAGCATCTAGCATTTAGCGCTTAGATTAGTTGTTGCTGTGTAGCTCGCTGTTCAGTTCAATAGCAGACTTGTTTGCAAGACATTCGATTTGGCCAGTCACAGAGTTACGACGGAACAGCAGATCAGAAACACCAGCGAGGTCGCGAGCTTTGATGATTTCTACTTCGTTGCCTTCTTTATCTAGCATACGAACCTTAGTCCCCGCAGTCACGTAAAGACCAGACTCAACCGTGCAACGGTCGCCCATAGGGAAGCCAAGACCCGCGTTTGCACCTAGTAGGCAGTTTTCGCCGATAGAGATAACCATAGTACCGCCACCAGACAGAGTACCCATGATCGAAGCGCCGCCGCCGATGTCTGAACCGTTACCGACAACAACACCTGCAGAGATACGACCTTCAACCATGCTCACGCCAGTTGTACCAGCATTGAAGTTGATGAAACCTTCGTGCATGACTGTTGTGCCTTCGCCCACATGTGCGCCAAGACGAACACGAGAGGTGTCAGCAATACGAATACCTGTTGGTACCACGTAATCGACCATTTTAGGGAACTTGTCTACGCAATCTACAGACAGAGCGCGACCCGCAAGGCGAGCTTCGATTTGACGCTCAGCTAGCTCTGGAAGATCGATAGGGCCTTCGTTTGTCCATGCGATGTTGTGCAGTAGACCGAAGATGCCGTCCAGTACCGTACCGTGTGGTTGTACTAGGCGGTTAGAGATAAGTTGTAGCTTGAGGAACCCTTCAGCCACTGATGCTGGCTTGTCGTCCGTTGCAAGAATAACCAGCACAAGTGGCTGTTCAGACGCTGCCGCTTTTTCTGCGAAGGATGCATTAGCTGCATCATCGTTTGCTGCGAATGCTTTCGCCAGTTCTGCGCTTTGTGCAGCAGAGATTTCGATAGCTTGGTTGCCTTCAGTGTAACCTGCAACTTCACCAATCGCTGAGACTAAAGCGTCGCTTGGGTTGAGAAGTGGGTTAGGGAAGAACGCTTCAATGATTTTATTGTCGCGATTTTTGGTTGCCGTACCGAAGGCTAGTGAAAAGTAAGCCATGTTGAATCTCCATGTGTTGAGTCTTGATTTTGCTATTTATAACAATGGCTCAAATAAAAAGCGTTGCCGTTAGCAAAGTTCATTTAATTTAATGACATTCATCATAAAGAGAGCGCCCTCGTTATGAAAGGGCGCATTGGGATAAAGTCTGTAAAATGATATTGCTTGTCTTTTAAGAGATAGTTTCTCGAAATGAGTGCTGACAGGTACGCTTGTTATCGAACGGAGCCACGATCATCGTCTTACAGAACGACTATCGCCTCACGGGCTCCTTATCTTGGTACTTTTATGACTAGCACCTCTAAATAAAGAGCGCTTTATAAGCCTGCTCTATCCCTTCAATTAACATCTGCATACCGATAACGGCAAGGATCAACCCCATCATTCGGGTTATCACATTTAATGCACTTGGGCCGACAGCTTTCACGAAGCGTTCGCCAAACACAAACAGCACGTAGGTTAAGATACACAGTAGGCCAAAGGCGACGATGGTAATGACGGTTTCGTAAATCCCCTCTGTACTCGCAAAATTCATCGCGGTAGCAATGGTGCCAGGGCCAGCCAGTATCGGCATAGCGAGTGGTGATACGGCGATACTGAGTGCGGCATCTTGTTGAGCGTCTGAGTTGACCTTCTCTTTTGCCTTCGAGTGTGTTGAGTCACCTTGCAGCATGTGAAAGCCAATCAAGAACACTAGGATCCCGCCTGTGATGCGAAGTGCGTAAAGTGTGATACCAAACAGGTCGAAGATCAGTTTGCCAGAAATGGCAAAAGTACTGACGATGATAAAGGCGAGTAATACTGAGCGAAAAGCGATCGATTTTACCGTTTCTCTATCATTATCACCGGTTAATCCGAGAAAGATTGGTGTATTGGCGACAGGGTTCATAATAGCAAAGAAGCCCATGAACACGGTAATGGTATGAATGATGAGCTCTTTCATATTATTCCTTCGAAAAGATTCAGTTAAATACTGATGGCTTGTGTATTTAATCTTAGTGACAAATCATCTTTAGACATAGATAGTAGAGCAATAGTGGATAAAAAACAGCCAACATAAGGCGGGCTCTTTGGTTTTAGTGATAGGCGTAGCGTTTTGGTCTTCCGCTAGGATCGATTAACGTTTTTTTTCGGTAGGTTCTGGCATTTCCCGCTTGTTGTTCGGCGCTTTGAGATTCGCAAATGTCGTCGTTAGCATGAGCTCATCATATCAATGAAGTATAAAAAAACGCCAATAACGGACTCTGATGGGAGAGGTTATTGGCGTTTTTTAGAGAAAGGTATCAGCTAGTTATGCTGCATCTTCTTCTGCATCTTCAACAGCTTCAAGCTTCTTCGCTTTTTTCGGAGCGGGTTTGCGCTTAGCACCTAATGCGTAAAGCACTTCTTCTTTGTTCTTCGCTAGATACATAGCAAGTTCTTCTTGCTTGCCTTCATCTTCAACTAAATCGCTTTTGCTTAACAGTTCAAAAAGCTCATCAGCCATATCCAGCATTTTGTCGTATGCGTCAGCTTCGGCTTTAGAGGTAAAAGTCATTTTCTCTTCTCCGTTGCGTTCCACCACGTACTTGACGATAACAGCCATGGTTAATCCTCTAAGTTTGATAAATTTTACTGGCTTTTTATACAGTTTATGATGTGAAAAGTCCAGTTGATGGCCGAACTATGCGGCCTCAATCTTGATGTGTAGCCCAGTCTTCACAATAACTCATGAAAGATTTCAGCAGTGGGCTTTGATATTTGTCTTTGTGGACCAGTATCCAGAATCGGCGTTTCATGTCGAGTGGGACATCGAGTACTTTAACTCGGCCGGAATCAATCGCTCGTTGTGCGGCTAATCGTGATAAACAGGCAAGCCCAAGCCCAGCAGATACCGAATTGATAATCGCTTCTGTGGTGTTGAGCTCAAAGGATTCATACCAGTGCTCGATACGCGGCGCGACGGTACGCAGGAAAAACTCTCGAGTCCCTGATCCTGATTCACGCAGAATCCAGTGACTGCCTTCTAAATCTTGTAATGAAACTTTATTCTGTGACACCAGAGGGTGTTGATTACTCACGATAATACACATTTCATCGCTACTGAACTGACTAGAGAGCAGCTCTGGATGGAGCGTTTTTCCTTCAATTAACGCGATATCCAGTTCGTAATCCACCAACTTTTGGCAGATCAAGGCACTGTTTGAAATGAATAAACTTTGATCTTGATGCTGAGTGAGCTCACGAAAACCAGACAAAATAAACGGCGCAACCTGATTACCAATCGTGTCGCTCGCACCAACCTTTAGATTGCCGCTTAAGGGTTGATCATCTCGGAACAAAACATCAATACCAGCAGCACGATGTAATATCTCATCCGCTAAAGGGAGTAACTTATGTCCCTCTTGGTTGAGAATCAATCGGTTGTTGACCCGGTCAAATAGCGAGTGGCCGAGTTGTTTTTCCATTTCGCTTAGCGCCATGCTGACAGCGGCCTTAGATAGAAACAGAGCCTCAGAGGCCGCCGTCAATGTCGAGTGCTGGGTAATAGTGACAAATACTTTGAGTTGTTTGATTGAAATATTGGCCATCAGCTTCCTAGCTTTACATGAGGGGAGAAATTTATGTTTAGTTTTTCTAAACGCTTGTTATATATAATTGGATATTATTTAACGAAGTGCAAGCTTATTATGGCTTCAACAAGCTGATGATTTCACAAGTTTAGTGGATTAAGTTTAAGAGAGGCTGACATGATTCAACGTATTAAATATCGATTAACCGGTGCTCCAACACCTATGGCTGGGTTAGCTCTTGCCATTGCCAGCTTAGGTTGGTGTTGGGATGGGGTTTTAACTACACAAGGTATTTTACCCACTCCGGGCTTGGTGCAGTGGTTCAGTGCCGCTATTGCGGCAGTGTTACTTCTTGTTTTAGCTGTGAAGTTTCTGATTCACGGTCACTTATTACGTGAAGATCTTGCTCACCCCGTTGTTGGAAGTGTTGTGCCAACATTCGCGATGGGGTGTATGGTCGTGTCGGCTTCGTTAGCGCCAATCTCTCCATTCTTGCAAGAAGCGCTGTGGTTAGTTTCGGTTGCTTTACATGTCGTGTTCTTAGTGAGTTTCTTATACCACAGAGCAAAACAGTTTGAGATTCACCACATGGTGCCAAGTTGGTTTGTCCCTCCGATTGGTATTATCGTCGCAGATGTGTCTTTCTCAGGTAATCCAACCTTAGAGCCCGTTGCGAATGCTGTGTTGATGTTCGGTTTGTGGGCTTATGCTGTTATGTTGCCCCTCATGGTTTATCGTCTGATCTTCTCTGACGAAGTGCCTGATGGAGCAAAACCAACGATTGCGATCATGGCCGCGCCAGCCAGTCTATCTTTAGCCGGCTACCTAACGGTTTCTGTGAATCCATCGCCGGTTATCATCGGTCTATTGTTTGGTATTGCAGTGCTAATGACGCTCATCATTTATGTAGCATTTTTCAAACTACTACGCTTACCATTTAGCCCAGGTTATGCGGCGTTTACCTTCCCCATGGTGATTGGTGCAACGGCCTTGTTAAAATTGGCAGCATGGATGCAAGTGCAAGGGATTGAAGCACATTACATCAACCAAGTGTTCAGCCTAGCGTATCTTGAACTCATCGTTGCTACTGGGGTGGTTGGTTATGTCGCCGTTCGTTATTACATGAATTACAAACCTCATCGTGTTCTAAGCGTGGTAGCCGGTAGATTGTAATCTGCATTAGTTCAAAAGATAAACGGACCTTAAGTTTTCAGTATTTCATCAGCTTATATTGCTAATCCAAACTCAGCACTTATGCTAATCTGGCTTTATATTGTGGCAAGATTAGCGTGAGTGCACTTTGTTTACTGTTTACCATTCCAATAAAGTTGATACTTTAAAAATTCTTCTCGTTCACTTAATCAAAAGTGAGCCTTTAGCCAATCCTTTCGAAAAAGAGCAAATCTTGGTGCAGAGCCCGGGTATGTCTCAATGGCTTAAGATGGAACTCGCTAAAGAGTTTGGTGTAGCAGCAAATATCGATTTTCCTCTTCCTGCGACTTTCATTTGGGATATGTTTACCCAAGTGCTTCCTGATGTACCGAAACGCAGTGCTTTTAACAAAGAAGCGATGACGTGGAAGCTGATGAGTTTGCTACCCGCTAAGCTTGACGACCCTGATTTTTTACCCCTACAGCGCTATCTTGAAAACGACGAAGACAGCTCTAAGTTGTACCAATTGGCCGAAAAAATTGCCGATATTTTCGATGGCTACTTAGTGTATCGACCTGAATGGATGGCGATGTGGGAAGCGGGAGAGCCCGTTGCAGAACTGATCGATGATGAGGGACAGCAAGAGCACCCTTGGCAACCGATATTGTGGCAAGCGCTCTATGAGCAAACGCTGTCCCAAGGCCAATCTAAATACCACCGTGGCAACTTGTATCACGACTTTATTGAAGCGCTAGCCAATCAACAAGGTCAACTGCAGCACCTTCCTAAACGCTTGTTTGTGTTTGGTATTTCTTCGTTGCCGCCTCGTTATATGGACGCGTTGAAAGCACTCGGTGCTCAGATTGATGTTCATTTGATGTTTACCAACCCCTGTCAGCATTACTGGGGCGATATCCGTGATCGCAAATATTTGGCAAGAGTCGAAGCGCAGCGCCGCAAGCAGTTTGCTCTGGTTGATGGTCTACCTCAGCTTGAAGGCGAAGCCTCACCATTGAAAGATGGCATTGAAGCCAATATTGAAGACGAACTGCATACCAGCCAAGCTGTCGGTAATAGCTTGTTGGCGTCTATGGGTAAATTAGGCAGGGATAACCTGTTCTTGCTATCTCAATCAGACAGCGAAGAGCACGAATTCTTTATTGATGTTGAGAGAGACAGCCTACTGCATCAGCTGCAAGCCGATATTCTCCAGTTAGAAGAACATCAAGACGACCACATCTTAGATTCCAGCCACCATAAACAGGTGGTTGAACTGGGTGACCGCTCGCTGACCGTGCACGCTTGTCACAGCCCAATGCGTGAGGTTGAAGTTCTTCATGATCAGCTGTTGGCGATGTTTGATGCCGACCCGACCCTGAAACCACGCGATATCATCGTGATGGTGTCTGACATTAATGCTTATAGCCCAGCGATTCAGGCGGTATTTGGTAATGCCCCAGGTGAGCGTTATATCCCTTACTCGATCTCGGATAGAACCGCCGACCAAGAAAGCCCAATTCTGACGGCCTTCATGCAGTTGGTCGCGCTACCGAATACGCGTTGTTTAGCGTCTGAGTTGTTAGAGTTGTTAGAAATCCCAGCAATGATGGCGCGTTTTGGGATTGATGAGTTTCAATTCGAGCAAGCCAAGCAGTGGGTTGAAGAAGCGGGCATCCGTTGGGGTGTCGACTCTTCTACCGCAACGGAATTTGATCTACCTGCAACCGAGCAAAATACGTGGTTGTTTGGTATCCAGCGCATGTTACTGGGCTATGCGATGTCCGATTCTGCGGGTTTATTTGAAACCGAACACTCTCCGATTGCCGCTTATAACGAAGTTCAAGGCATTAACGCCGAACTTGCGGGTAAGTTAGCGCACTTTATCGATCGTATCGCTCATTACCGCCAGCGCCTGACTGAAACTCAATCGATCGATATGTGGCGTGAAACCTTGCTGACAATGATGGATGATTTCTTTGCGGTTGAGCTGGAAGGCGAGGTAGTACTTAAGTCGATTCGTGATGCACTTTCACAACTGAACGAACAGCTTGATGATGCCTTGTACGAGCAAGAACTGTCGCCAAGCATTATCTACCAGTACTTGAATAATAAACTGTCGGGTGCGCGTATTAGCCAACGCTTCTTAGCGGGGCAAGTTAACTTTTGCACTCTGATGCCGATGCGTTCCATTCCGTTCAAAACCGTCTGTTTGTTAGGTATGAATGATGGCGTTTATCCTCGCTCAATGCCTCCTGAGGGTTTTGATTTAATCAACGGATGCTCTCGGCCGGGTGACCGTTCTCGTCGTGATGATGACCGTTACCTATTCTTAGAAGCGATACTGTCGGCGCAAGAGTGTCTGTACATCAGCTATGTCGGCCGTTCGATTCAAGACAATACTGAGCGAGTGCCGTCGGTGCTGGTTTCTGAGTTGATGGAATACTGCCAGCAGAACTACTGTTTAAGCGAAGACCGAGCCTTACCAAGTGATGACTCAGGTATTAAGCTGACTCAAGCGATCAGCTTTGAACACACCATGACACCGTTCAGCCCAGCTGCGTTTACTCAAGGTGATGCGAGCCATGTGCTGAGTTACGCCAAAGAGTGGCTTCCAGCGGCTAACCGTTCCGGTGAACGCAGTGGTGAATTCAACCGTGCATTGGATGATTATTTGTTGGGGGCAACGTATCCGTTAGAACTCGACTTGGTTGAGTTGCAGCGTTTCTGGCGTTTACCGGTGCAGTACTTCTTTAATCGTCGCCTAAAAGCGGTGTTTGAACCGCCACTTCCTGTAATGGAAGACGATGAACCGTTTGTACTTAATGGCCTAGAGAGTTTCCAACTTAAAGATGCGCTATTACAAGTGTTGCTGGAGCACCCAGAAGGTGCAGATGAAGCCGTTCGACAGTTTGTCTCTGAGCAAAAAGCGCAAGGTCGATTACCGATTGGCGCTTTCGGTGATATCGAATTTGAAACCAACCGTGTGCAAGCAGAAGACTTAGCCAAAGAGATTCGATTTGTCAGCGGTTCACCACAGCAAGATCTTGAAGTGAATATCGAATTTGATGTATTGGGTGAAGGTAAGCCTGTTCGTATGATGGGGTGGTTAACTCAAAACTATCAATCAGGTTTAGTGCGTTTTCGTAGCGGAAAAATCCGCGCTCAAGATTACTTAGCGGCTTGGATTGACCATTTGTGTTGTACGGTGATGGGGCATGGAAAAACCACCCATATTATTGGTTACGACAGAAAAGAAGGTGTGGTTCATCAAACGCTACAACCGATTGGTGATGCGCAGCAGGCAAAGAGTTTGCTGGCTGAGCTAGTGCGATTGTTTTATCAGGGTATGACCACACCATTGCCTTACTTTCCGAAAACGGCATTAGCTGGGGTTGAAGCGGGTTTTAGCCGTGGTCAATGGGTCGATGATGAAGAAAAATCACTCAAGAAAATGGCTGATACCTTTAATGACAGCTTCGCCTTTACGGGGGAGGGCAGAGATACTTACATCTCTCGAATCTGGCCTAAGTGGGATGATGAACTGGCTGCTCAGTCGCGTCTGTATTCGACGCTTGTGTTGCAAGCGGCCAGACTGGCCGCTGCCGATCTGGACGATCAGGAGTAAGTCATGGTGATCCGTAAGATCGCCAACGATACGATCGGTAAAGGGATGCGCTTATCAAAAGATTCGAGGAAGTTGGGCGTAGACTCGATAAAAGCGATAGAAAACGGATTGCAGGAAGTCTGGGTACAGGAAATAAAGTGGCCGCCAGTAAATCATTATTAGTGTAGGGCGTTTGCTGTACGGCCACAGGTCAGAGGGACCATTATTCTGTGGTTCAAAGTTACGCATGAGTATAAAACTCTTAAGCGCTTCCGAACTCGTGGGCGCATAGTAGCGAGTCGATCGGAATGGGTCCGTGAGTGAGATCGCACTAACCATTAACCAATTTGTGTGGGCGTTAATTGAATGACGTTTTCCATGCTAGGTCACATTTGTAACAACACATTTATCAGAAGGCAGTAAGGCATGACGACCACAAGCAGTGTTCAGGTAATCGCTCCAAAAACACTCGATACCATGACGTTTCCACTTCATGGCGCGCGTTTAATTGAAGCATCGGCCGGTACGGGGAAAACATTCACCATTGCTGGCTTGTACTTGCGCTTACTGCTCGGACACGGTACGGCCGCGCCGCAAGGTGATCTGACGGAAGCCACACGACACCATGAGCCACTCACCGTAGACCAAATTCTGGTGGTGACCTTTACTGAAGCGGCAACCGCAGAGCTGCGAGATCGTATCCGCGCTCGAATCCATGATGCTCGGATTGCGTTTGCTCGTGGGCAGAGTGACGACCCGGTGATTGCGCCTTTGTTACAAGCCATTGATGATCATGCTGGCGCAGCGAAAACTCTTCTTAACGCAGAAAGACAAATGGATGAGGCTGCGGTCTACACCATTCACGGTTTCTGTCAGCGGATGTTGACTCAAAATGCCTTCGAGTCTGGAAGCCGTTTTGACAATGAATTTGTAACCGATGAAAGCCATCTGAAAGCGCAAGTGGTCGCCGATTACTGGCGTAAGCAGTTCTACCCGCTACCTATTCAACTGGCAGGTGAGGTTCGCAATATCTGGGGTTCTCCTGCTGCGTTATTAGCGGACGTAAATCGTTATCTGACGGGGTCTCCGCTCAAGCTGACAGTCGATGCGATGTCGGGCGACCTGCAAACTCTGCACAATCAAAACCTAGACAAAGTGAAGCAACTTAAAGCGTTATGGTGCGAATCCGAAGCGGACTTTTTGGCTTTGATCTCTGGATCGGATGTGAATAAGCGCAGCTACACCAAGAAGTCTTTGCCGACTTGGTTAGAAGCGGTAACAGCATGGGCGCAGAGCGACACCCATGATTACCAGTTCCCAGATAAATTAGAGAAGTTCTCACAAGCCACTCTAAGCGAAAAAACACCAAAAGGTACCGCACCTCAACACGCGGTGTTTGAGGCGATTGAGGAATTCTTAAACTCTCCTGCAGACCTGAAAGCCCCGTTATTGGCACATGCGATCACCCATTGTCGAACTATGTTAGCCAAGGCTAAGCAGCAGAAGCAGTGGTTATCATTTGATGATTTGCTGACTCAGTTATCCGCGTCGATTGATGTGGATGAGCAATCCCTGCTGGTGGAGAGAATCCGCACCTTATACCCAGTCGCGATGATCGATGAATTCCAAGATACCGATCCGCTGCAGTACAGTATTTTTAGCCGAATCTATCTCGATAATCCGCAGTGTGGTCTGTTTATGATCGGTGACCCGAAACAGGCTATTTACGGATTCCGTGGCGCAGACATCTTTACCTATATCAAGGCGAGAAACCAAGTTAGTGCTCACTATACGTTAGGCACTAACTGGCGTTCGAGTGCTGACATGGTCAGTGCGGTAAACCAAGTGTTTATGAATTCGGATAGCCCGTTTATCTACGACCAAGACATTCCATTTTTGCCCGTCGCAGCCAGTCCATCGGCCGACAAACGCCAATGGGTGATGAATGGTCAAACTCAGCATGCACTGACCTTTTGGCTGCAGGATGCAGAAGATAAGCCATTGCCGAAAGGCGAATATCACAAAGCCATGGCCGAGGCGACCGCCAGTCAAATTCAAACCATTCTGACTGCATCTCAAAATCAACAAGCCTATTTTGATAACGGCAAAAAACAACATGCCGTGAATGCGGGTGATATTGCTGTCTTAGTTCGAACCGGTAGTGAAGGTCGCCTGATCAAGAACGCGCTATCGGAGCAAGGCATCGCGAGTGTGTATTTGTCGAACCGAGACAGTGTATTCACCAGTTTGGTCGCACAAGATATTCAGCGTTTGTTGCAGGCGGTGCTGACGCCTGAAAACGACCGAGCATTACGCGCAAGTTTAGCGTCGGAATTGTTTGCTCTGGATGCGGCCTCATTGGACGAACTCAACAATGATGAAGTGGTATGGGAAAACGTCGTTAACGAGTTTAGAGAATATCGTAAGTTGTGGCTACAGCGTGGCGTGTTACCCATGCTGCGCAGCGTGATCAGTAAACGACATCTCGCGGAACGCTTACTGGAAGAAGAAAATGGTGAGCGCTCACTTACTGATTTGATGCACATTGGCGAATTGCTACAGCAAGCCAGGCAAGAGCTCGACAGTGACTATGGTTTGTTGCGTTGGTTGGCAGAAGCGATTTCCGATGCTCAAAATGGTTTAGGCGGCAGTGAAGATGACATTCAACGCCTTGAATCAGAAAGAAACTTGGTTCAAATCGTTACCATTCACAAATCAAAAGGCTTGGAATATGACCTCGTATTTTTGCCGTTTGTCGCGAGCTACCGTGAAGCGAGCGAAGGCAAGTTCTACGATCATGATTCAGATACCACAGTACTGGATATTACTGGCAGCGATAGTGCCTTAGCACAAGCCGATAAAGAGCGATTGGCGGAAGACTTACGCTTGATTTACGTGGCGCTGACTCGTGCAGTATATGGCTGTTTCATTGGCATGGCACCGCTACGTAAAGGGCGTTCAACCAAAGAGCCAACTGGCGTTCACTTGAGTGCTATGGGCTATTTGGTTCAAAACGGACAAGAGCAAGGTATTGCCGAGTTGCATCAAGCTCTATCGGCAATTGAGGGTAAGAATTCAAGTGTATTACTGTCTGAAACACCTACCGCTCACCAACAAATTTTTGTGCAAACAGAGCAAGTGAGTGACGACTTACAGGCCAATGAACTCAAGACTTCAATTGACCGAGCTTGGCGTATCACCAGTTACTCAGGGTTAGTCAAACAGGGCAGTCACGGTGCGAGCCATGATGCGACTATTGAGGTGTCTGGTTTCGATATTGACTCGGCGGATGAACAAGACGAGTCGGAATTGATTGAGCCTGAACGTTCGATATTCACATTCCCTCGCGGCGCTCGTCCGGGCACTTTCTTACACACCCTATTTGAGGATGTTGAATTTACTGAGCCTGCAACCAGCGAACATAATACGCAAGTCATCACTCACTTATTAGAGTCCGAACAATACGAACTCGAGTGGTTACCCGTGCTTCAACAGCTTGTCGATACGGTGCTGAACACCGCGTTGGATGGCAAAAATCTAAAACTTAGCGAGAAAGACTCAACGCAACGCTTAGTCGAGATGGAATTTTTGTTGCCGATCGAAGTGTTAGCCGCATCGGAATTGAATCAAACCATTCAGTATCATGATCCGCTATCAGCAAAAGCCGGCGACTTAGGCTTCCAAACCGTGCAAGGCATGCTGAAAGGCTTCATCGATTTAGTGTTTGAACATCAAGGTAAATACTATGTTCTTGACTGGAAATCGAATCATTTAGGTGATGATGTTGCCGTCTACCATGGTGAAGCATTGAAATCGGCGATGGCCGACCATCGTTACGATCTTCAATATCAAATTTATGCGTTGGCACTGCACCGCTTCCTGCGCAGCCGCGTTGCAGATTACAGCTATGAACTCCATTTTGGTGGGGTTTATTACTTGTTCTTAAGAGGAATGGACGGTCAATCACAACAAGGTATTTTTTCGGCGAAACCCACATTGGCTTTGCTCGATGAAATGGATCAATTGATTGAAGGTAAAGTGATAGACAGACGCTCAGTACAATTGAATGACGGTGAAAGTGGACAGATGGGGCTTTTATAATGACAACGACTATGCAAAATGCGAACACGGTAAAGCCTGTTTCACTTATCCCTGATCAGCTTATGGATATACTTAATTTCCTAGCAGATAAGGGTTCGATTCGCCAATTGGATTATCAATTTGCCCGTTTTATTGCGCAGCAAGCCACGAGTCATTCTCAAGAGATTGGCTTTCTGGCTGGCGTTGTAAGCCATGAATTAGGCAAGGGGCACATTTGTACTCAGCTTATACAACAGCATACGGCGGCCCCTGAACTAACGGCAGATCTTGCTCAGTTACTTGGTTTGTATGGTGAGACGGCACTGCAACTGAACCAGAAATTGTTAGGTATTGATTGGGCGACGGTTCTGCAATCGTCAAACTTAGTGGGTACGACCAAGGATTGTGTTAAGCCGCTAATGTTCGATGGGCAACGTGTCTACTTGCAACGTTATTGGAATTACGAAGTGGTGTTGGCTGAGACCTTAAACCGTTTAAGTAAGCCTGTAGAGTTCAATACTGAGCAGAAAAAATCGCTGACAGAAACGTTGAATCAGTTGTTCACACGCCGTTACCATTTTCTGTTTAACGCCTTAACCAAGGCCGAAGAAAACCAACAAACTTCGCAGGTGTTACGCCAACAGTTGGTGTGTGACCATCTTGATATTGTTGATGAACAGGCTCTAGATTGGGGGGCAATCGACCAAGCTATTGTACACGTTAAGCAAGTGACAGACTTAGATGTACTGGACGGCTTGGTTCCGTTATCGGCATGTTTGAACTGGCAAAAAGTCGCCGCAGCGGTAGCGCTGAGTCGTCGCTTTGCGGTGATTTCCGGTGGGCCGGGTACCGGTAAAACCACCACGGTAACCAAATTACTGTCGGCGATGGTTGAGCAATCTCTCAGCCAAGGAAAAACACCGACGATTAAGCTGGTGGCTCCGACGGGTAAAGCGGCAGCACGTTTAACAGAGTCGATTGGTAAAGCGATTGAGCAGCTGCCTTTAGCGCCTGAAGTTAAGGCCAACATACCGACAGAATCCAGTACTTTACATCGATTACTCGGTGCGATTCCTAATCGAGCGGAATTCAGACATAACCGACGCAATCCACTTCATCTGGATATCTTGGTGGTGGACGAAGCTTCAATGGTCGATCTGTCGATGATGTATAAGCTGGTGGATGCACTTCCTGAGCACGCAAGGCTCATCTTATTGGGTGATAAAGACCAACTTGCTTCAGTAGAGGCAGGTGCTGTGCTCGGTGATATCTGTTCGTTCAACTCTGCAGGGTACAGCACAGCGCAAGGCAATTTAATTGCAGAGATGACTGGCTTTGATGCGATAGCCAAACCGAGGCAAGTCAAAGGTGGATTGGTGAATCCACCTGCGATTGCAGACAGTTTATGCATGCTGCAGAAGAGTTATCGTTTCGATGCACGCTCCGGTATTGGTCAACTGGCCAAAGCGATCAATAACGGCTCTGCGAATCAGGTCGATCAAGTGTTCGGTAAAGGATTTGATGACATCGAGAATCACCCTCTGTCGAGTGACAGCTATAACTTGATGCTGCGTACCTTGGTTAATGAGTATGGTGTGTATCTCAACCGAATGAATGTGCCGCTAGAAGAGCTAGAGACCCAAGAAGCACGCGCAAAATCGGTTCTTGACCTGTTTAGTCAGTGTCGATTGTTGTGCTCCATTCGTGAAGGGGACTTTGGTGTTAAAGGTCTCAATCATAGAATTGAAAGGGCGCTTGCCGCAAGACGTTTAGTGAATCCGCATAACGATGAGCTTTGGTATCACGGGCGCCCAGTCATGGTGACGCGCAATGATCATGGCTTAGGTTTGTACAATGGTGATATTGGCATTTGTATGCTTGAAGCCGACTCAACGCATCTAGAGTCAAATGAGGCGAATGCCACGCCTCGACTGAAGGTCTATTTTGAGTTGCCAGATGGCAGCGTGAAAGCGGTACTACCAAGCCGAGTGCCTGATCATGAAACGGCTTATGCGATGACGATACACAAATCTCAAGGTAGTGAATTTGATCTGACCTTAATGATCTTGCCGCCAGATTTCAGCCCTATTTTAACGCGAGAGCTTATCTATACCGGTATTACACGCGCAAAGAAACGACTGATGATATTCAGCGATACAAACGTGTTGAAACGTGGGATTAAGGTGAAAACAGAGCGGGTCAGTGGGTTAGGCCGTCGCTTAACGAACTAGTGGTTAATGGCCGCGAGAAAGGGCTTGAATTTAGAGCGAGATAAACACAAAGCAACCATCCCTGGTTGCTTTGAACGTGATTAAGACTCTTTGCTTAAAAACGCTCGAGTAAACGATATGTGGTTTATCTTGTACTTTGCTTGGCAATTCAAAATAAACTCTTTTAGATTCTCGCTCACAGGGAACACGCAGTGTACGTCTAGCCCTTCTAAGAATTGGTTATCAGCCATATCCCAAAAACTTTGCAGCGAGTTACAAACAATGGTTCTCATATCAATGTTGCTCTTTTTGCTGTCTATATTAACGAGCAGAGCTAATGTTAGCGTGCTGACCGTCAACGGGTATAGCAATCCGTGCAGTGACCACCACAATGAGTTCGATACGACCATTTAGATGGCAATTCCAATAAAAACATTTGTTAATATTATTAAAGCGCAGAAATTCTATACAATTAATTGCGTGAGTGGAAGTGCATATTTTATGAATTTCACATAGTAAACGATTACATGTGCAATTATTTTTCTACAAATTTGAGAACTTGATCAATAAATTTATTTATACATTTAGCGCTAAGATCTTAGAGTTTCTCTGATAGTTGTATAGACCTTGTTTTTTCATCGGTAACTCATCCACCCCTATTTCGTAAAAGCCCTGCTCGCGGAACCAATGAAGACTGTGCGTAGTAAGCACAAATATTTGCTCGATATTGAGAGATTTGGATTGATGACGCATGTAATCCAGCAGTATCTGTCCACGGTCTCCATCTCGGTAGTCTGGGTGGATAGCCACGCAGGCCATCTCTGCCATGTGATCTTCTGGGTAAGCATATAACGCAGCGCAACCAATAATCAGTCCATCTTTTTCGATGATAGTAAAACGGTGGATCTCTTGTTCTAACTGTTCTCTTGAACGGCGAACGAGGATGCCTTGTTCTTCTAATGGACGAATGAGGTCAAAGATGCCACCAATATCATCAATTTGTGCTTGCCTTACTTGCTCGGCACTCGCCATGACCACTTGAGTTCCAATACCATCAAAAGAGAACAGCTCTTGGATTAATGCACCGTCCACTTTATAGCTGATTAGATGGCAACGAGGTACACCTGCCCGGCAAGCGGCAATCGCCCCCTTTAAAAAACGCAGTGTGCCAGTGCTCATGTCTTCGGCAGGGTTTTGAGATTGAGTTAGGCGTTGTAGTATTTGTTTGGCGTCTGTTGGGAAAAGTTCGGCGAGCACATTTCCGTTTTGATCCATCACCCCCTGTTCGGAGCAAAAGCCAATCAGCTTGTCGGCTTCTAAACGAATAGCGACTTGAGTCGCGACCTCTTCAGAAAGTAAGTTAAAGCTTTCCCCAGTGACGGAACTGGCAATCGGGCCGAGCAAGACGATAGAGCCTTGGTTAAGCGCACGATTAATCCCTTCAATGTCGATGCGACGAATGCGTCCGCTGTGACAGTAATCCGTACCGTCATCCACACCTAGCGGCTGAGCGGTAATGAAGTTACCACTCATCACATTGAGTTGAGTACCAGCCATCGGGGTGTTATTGAGACTCATTGAAAGCCGAGCCGTGATAGCAAGTTGCAATTGGCCAGCAGCCTGCATCGCAACCCCCAAAGAATATTCGTCAGTGACCCTAATATTCTTGTGATAAGGCGTATGGCAATCTTGTTTTGCCAACAGTTGATTGATCTGTGGCCTTGCTCCATGGACGAGAACAATCTTTACCCCAAGACTGTGGAGCAGAGCAATATCATTAATAATGTTGCCAAAATTTCTATCAGCAACCGCTTCGCCTCCCAGCATAATGACCATGGTTTTGCCACGGTGCGCATTGACGTAAGGGGTTGATTGTCTAAAGCCTTTTACTAGCGCTGTACTTCTTAATTTCACAGAACAAGTCCATTTGTTTATTTATTCGATAATTTAGCATTTAAATTCACTTTCAAACAACCTGTTTTTGATGTGAAGAGCAAACTATTCTTATCGAGATTCCATTATCTGAGCGGTCTCAGTGTCAAAGGTGCACGGCGCCATTATGAGTAGCCTCTGAGTGCAACAAGCTCTTGCACACAGAATAAGAACGATGAAATAACCCAAGGTCTCGCTCTCGACAGCAAGGCACAGCAACGAAAGCAATCTAATTTGAATCACACATTATGTGATGGGTGAATTTGTACTGAATATCAGTAGTGTGTCGGTGTGGGGATCGGTTATCTTATTGTAAACTCTTACAATCTAAGATTGTGTTATCGGGCCATTTTTGTCATCCTCGCTGCATAGAATTTTTAGGATAATTTTTGTGATTAAAAAATGGCTTCCCCTTGTTGCCGCCTCTTTCTTATTTGGCTGTGCTCAAACAACCGATCGCGCTCAACAACATCTTGATGGTGAGTTTCCTCGTATCTTAAATAAGGTCGATCTGGTTGAATCCAATAAACCAAGAGACTACACCGCCTTTGCCGAACAAGCTGAGATAGTGGTTTCAAAATCGCCTTCGATGGCTAAGATCTACGGACCGCTTTATCAGCAACTCAATGAATGGGCGATGCTAAGTGGTGATCCTAGCGAACTCGCGAACTTTGGCATTCAAACTGCTCAACTTGGTGGGGGGGATAAGCAAGGTAATGTTTTATTTACAGGCTACTTTTCGCCTGTGATGGAACTGCGCCATGAAGCGAATGAAGATTACCGATTCCCGGTTTATGGCCTTCCTGATTGTGATAAAGAGTGCCCAACTCGTGAAGAGATCTACAACGGTGCACTAGAAGGCCAAGGTCTTGAGCTCGGTTACGCTGCAAATCGTATTGATCCGTTTATGATGGAAGTGCAGGGCAGTGGCTTTGTTCACTTTGGTGACGACGATACGCTTAAATATTTCGCTTATGCTGGTAAGAACAACAAAGCTTACGTGAGTATAGGTCGAGTATTGATCGATCGAGGCTTAGTTCCACGTGAAAAAATGTCGCTAAAAGCCATCAAAGAGTGGGTACTGGCAAACGATCCTGAAGTGGTCAAAGAGTTGCTTGAGCAAAACCCTTCTTTTGTTTTCTTTAGTTCCAGAGAAGACTTGTCGGTGATGGGCAGTGCCGGTATTCCATTATTACCCATGGCCGCGGTCGCTGGGGACCGATCTATTCTTCCGATGGGAACGCCAATTCTGGCAGAGGTTCCACTATTGAATGCTGATGGTACTTGGAGCGGCGCGCACCAATTAAGACTGTTACTGGTTTTGGATACGGGCGGCGCGGTTAAGCAAAACCATTTGGATCTCTATCATGGTATGGGCCCACGAGCGGGTACTGAAGCCGGTCATTACAAACATTTTGGTCGAGTGTGGAAACTTGGCTTAGATGGCAGCGCAACCGAAGCGCCTTGGGCTTTACCTCCTGAGAAGATCGAGTAAATGAGAATGAAATAGGGCATTGAAAGCGAATCGCTAATCCCCTAGACTTTTTATTCAAGAGTGCGTATAAAACGCACTCTTTTCTTTTTCTCAGAAATAAATTGGCGGCAATAATGCGTGAATTGACCACTCCTGCTTCAGAAAACTATGACCAACGATTTGGTGGCACTCGTCGCCTATATGGCAATAGTGAAGTCGACATACTCAGAGCCGCACACGTGTGTGTGATCGGTATTGGTGGGGTAGGTTCGTGGGCGGTTGAAGCGCTTGCTCGTACTGGTTTAGGTGAGCTGACTTTGATCGATATGGATGATGTATGTGTGACCAACATCAACCGTCAGATTCATGCTATGTCGGGTACCGTCGGTAAGAGTAAAATCGAAGTGATGGCTGAGCGCGTTAAGTTGATTAACCCTGAGTGTAAAGTTAACCTGATTGACGACTTCATCGGGCCTGACAATCAGGCTGAATATCTATCGAAAGAGTTCGATTTTGTGTTAGATGCGATTGATAGCATGAAAGCTAAGGCTTCACTGCTGGCCTATTGTCGTAGCAACAAAATCAAAGTGATCACCACAGGTGGTGCGGGTGGTCAAATCGATCCGACTCAAATCAAGGTGGCCGATCTGACGAAGACGATTCAAGATCCGCTCGCGAAGAAGCTCAAAGATACCCTTCGTCGTCATCATAACTTCCCGAAGAATCCAGCGCGTAAGTTTGGTATCGATTGTGTGTTCTCAACTGAACAGCTGAAATACCCTCAAGCTGACGGCAGCGTATGTGCTGCGAAAGCGACAGCAGAAGGTCCAAAACGCATGGATTGTGCGACGGGTTTTGGTGCGGCAACGGTTGTAACAGCGACGTTTGGCTTTGTGGCGGTTTCGCGTATTGTCGAAAAGCTGATTCAAAAGCACGCTAAGTAATCTCTTCTACTCAATTAAAAATCGACTGGATATTAAAATGACCACATTCCCAAGCTCTCCATTCGGCACTGAAATTACCCATGATGATATTGTCGCGAAAATGCAGACATTCAGCGGCTGGGAAGACCGTTATCGGCAAGTGATTCAATGGGGTAAGAAACTGCCAACGATGCCTGATGAACTGAAAAGTGAGCAGGTGATTGTCTCTGGTTGTGAAAGCCAAGTGTGGTTGGTTTCTCAAAATATCGACGGTGTTTGGCGCTTTTGTGCTGATTCTGATGCGCGTATCGTTCGCGGCCTGATTGCCTTAGTGATGGCTGCGTATGATGGAAAAACATCAGAGCAGGTTCAAGCGTTCGATATTGATGGTTACTTTGAACAAATCAGTCTAATTACCCATTTAAGCCCATCTCGCGGGAACGGCTTAAAAGCGATTGTTGCTCAAATCCAAGAGCTAAGTGCTTAACATCTCTTAGGTACACAGAAACAAAAAGGGTTGACGCTAAACGCCAACCCTAAATAATGTCGCTACTCGCTAAAGCATATCAACGGCTTTTTCTATCGCCGCGACGAGCTTTTCAACATCATCCATGTTGTTGTAAATACCAAATGAAATTCGAACCGTTCCTTTCACATTAAGTGCATCCATTAATGGGTGAGCACAATGATGTCCTGCACGTACTGCGATACCTTGCTGATCCAGTAGAGTCGCTATATCTTGATGGTGAACACCATCCATCACAAAAGTAATCACACTTGCGTTGGGTTGATACCCTAAAATCTGAATGTCATCCAGTTTACTGAGCGCAAGATAAGTCTCGTGTTGTAGTTGGTGGATATGATTTTCGATATCTTGTTGTGCAAACCCACTCAACCATTCTATTGCAGTACTTAATGCTATCGCTCCTGCTACATTTGGTGTGCCCGCTTCGAATTTGCCAGGCAGTTCGGAAAAAGTAGTGCCAGAGAAAGAGACGCGCTCAACCATTTTGCCACCACCGTGCCAAGGGGGCATGGCTTCGAGCAGTTCTAGTTTGCCGTAAAGTACGCCAATCCCCGCGGGTGCGTAGAGTTTGTGGCCTGAGAATACGTAGAAATCCGCACCTAAAGCAGTAACATCAGTCGGCTCATGAACGATTCCTTGCGCGCCATCGACCACCACAATGGCATTCATCTTGTGTGCTTTTTCGATGACGGCTTCAATTGGCTGACGAGAACCTGTCACGTTGGTTATCTGAGCTAATGCAACAATCTTGGTTTGTTCATTTAATCGATCAGCAAAGGCTGTTAGGTCAAATTCGCACTCCGATGTCATTGGTACTTTAACAACTTTAGCCCCGGTCTGTTGTGCCACAATTTGCCAAGGCACAATGTTGGCGTGATGCTCCATTTCGCTGACCAAGATCTCATCGCCGGGCTGAAGGGTGCTTCTTGCATACGTTTGAGCAATTAGGTTGAGTGCTTCGGTGGCTCCGCGAGTCCAGATGATCTCTTTCGATGATGTCGCCCCTATAAATTGGGCGATTTTGTCTCTGGCTGCTTCAAATTGACTGGTCGCGTTCGCTGTTAAGCTATGGCTGCCACGGTGAACATTGGCATTTTGTTTGGAGTAATATTGGCTAATGGCATCAATCACAACCTGAGGTTTTTGTGTGGTGGCCGCGCTGTCTAAGTAAATCAATGGTTGTTGATTGATGGTTTGTGATAGCGCAGGGAACTGCTCTCGGATGTGATTGATATCAAGCATCTATTCTTACCTAAAATCTTGAAAATTGGTGCTAGCGTTATGCTTAGCGGTATTGTTATTTTATCGCGACTTGTAAACCGTTGCTGACTAATCTTGCTGATTCCAGCGATTTTCTTGCTCTTTGACCTGAGCGAACAGCTTTTGGTTAACCGGAACGTCGATCTGATGTTTAAGCGCTGTTTTTATTAGGTATCCAGTGATGAAATCGACCTCTGTTTTGCGCTGGTAAAACATATCCTGCTTCATGGATGAGTTGTTTTGCGCTGTGGCTTGGATGACCTGTTTGACGCTTGCGGCTAATTCGTCGAATGAACAAGTGATCCCTTCGGCTTGCATAACCTGTGTGAGCTCTTTAACGATAGAGCTTAAAATACCCTCAAACTTTTGATCTGCAAGCGCACCATTCTTGATTTGTTCCAACCCAGAGAGTGGGTTGATGGCACAATTGATGGCAAGTTTACTCCATAGTGCGGTTTTTATCTCTGGGTTCCAACTCACGACAGGGAGAGCGTTATCTAATACATCGACTAAAAACGTACACTGCTGACCCGTTTGGTTAAAAGCACCCAATTGGGTTTGGCCCAATCCAGTATGAGAGACACGATAACGGTCCGGTTTGAATGCCGCTTGAGTGGTGGTCGCCAAGATTACCGGGTGCGCATTAATGTGAGTAGCGATCTTATCGACCGCGCCCATACCGTTGTGCATGAACATGAGGATGGTGTCAGAGTCTAAGTATTGAAGTAACGGAGTGGTGGCTTCTTCTACTTGCCAAGCTTTGACCGTGAAGATCACCAAGTCACTCGCTGCTAGCTTTTCGATATTGTTATTACTGAAGGGAAGGGAAGCTTGTCCATCAAGCGATAAATCAATTGTGGTGTCAGTGGCGCGACTCCACAAAGAGACATTATGACCAGCTTGAAGCAGTTTTATCGCCCATAAAGAGCCGATGGCTCCGGGCCCAACAATCGTGATGTTCACAGCAATACCGAGATAAGAAAGTGATGCTGCAAGGATAACGAGGCATTAAATGAAAGCAATAAAAAATGGCACCCGAGGGTGCCATTTAGGAAACTTTCTTAGAAGTTCGATTAGAACTTGTAAGTGACAGCTACGTAGTGGCCTACGCCAGAAGATTCAGCTTGTGCTGCAGCATTCCATGGAAGACCTTCGCCGTCAGAAAAACCGTACACATCTTTGTAAAGTTTCAGACCGTAACCAACTGCGAATTGGTTTGAGTGCCAGTAAAGGCCGTTGAACATTGCACCACCATGGCTAGATGTTGCGTATCCTTTATCTTCATCCATGCCGAATTGGTAATCAATGTAACCTTGGTAAGAGATGAATGAACCATTTTCGAAGAAGTGGAATGGCTTGAAGGTAAGGGATCTCAATGTTTCCTTACCTGAACAGTAGCGGCTTAATTCACGTCAGAATGAGTGCCTGACTGACCTAACTCCTGCTCTACAATCTAAACACGGGTGTTTAATGACCACTTTCTCGCTGTTTTCGCCATTTCAGACGCACTCATCCTACGAAAGAACTAAATTGACCTGATTTGGGATTGAACCAGAGCATGATGAACCAGCTCTGACAGCGGCTCTCCTGCTCTAAAACGAAGAAACGTCATATGGTTCCCACAAAGAATGCACTCAAATGGGTCAACCTTCAC
>NZ_JAKJSY010000113.1:0-8443 GCF_050337445.1 Vibrio minamisatsumaniensis
GTTAGTGTCGTTTCCGCTCGACTTGCATGTGTTAGGCCTGCCGCCAGCGTTCAATCTGAGCCATGATCAAACTCTTCAATTTAAGATTTTGTGACTCAACGAATACTGACTTCAAAACTACAAAAAGTAATTCTAAAGCTATTATCCCTCTCTTCTTAAAYAAATAGGAACAGAATGATAATGAATTGACTGTGCTCTTATTGGTTTTCACTTTTGAAAAAGTAAAACAAAACAGCTCAAGGCTGAAYCCAATTTGAATTGGTCACTCAGTTCATTGAAATCAATTTTGATTCCGAAGAATCTGTTTTATCTAACGATAAAACGTTTTGATATTCATCAACGAGTGCCCACACAGATTGATAGGTTTAAATTGTTAAAGAGCTTCTCTTCATTGTGACTCACATCACTATGGAAGAGGCGGCTATTCTAGCGATTTAATTCTCAGTGTCAAACACTTATTTTGAATTAATTTCTACTTTCTAAAGTAGAAGCGAATCATCGCTTAAAGCTAGTTGCCTTACTAACATTCTTCGCTGAAGCCTTGTGGCGTCTGCCGTGTCAGTGAGGCGGCATTATAGAGATGTTCATCTCTTTGGCAAGCGTTTATTGAAGAAAAATGTAAAAATAACGACTACATGCCGAATAAACAACCAAAGCCTTATTTATGTAAGTTTAACCACAAAGTACCTACAAAATAACCACAGACTTATCCACAATTGCTTTATTTTAACGCTCTAGAAAGCAAAAAAGCTGCCATCAGCAGCTTTTTAAAGAGTAATGAATCTAAATTCCAGATCCATATTGCTCTCCATCGTCTTCATGAAGACCACATTCACGTTTTAATCCATTAAAACGTGTTTCCTCTTCCGTCATACCCGGCTCCCACTTCTTAGTAGTGTGTGTATCTCCCACCGAAAGGTAACCCTGCTCACGAAGAGGGTGGTAACTTAGACCGTGCTCTTCTAAGTAATAGTGTACGTCTTTATTCGTCCAATCGATGACTGGCAAAAATTTAAACACACCATTTTGAATCGATAAGATCGGCAGGTTTGCACGCGATTGAGATTGCTCTCTTCTTAACCCAGAAAACCATGTACCAGCTTCGAGCTCATCCAGCGCTCTTCGCATTGGTTCAACTTTATTAAGCTTGTTGTACTTCTCTATCCCTTCTAGACCTTGCTCCCACAATTTCCCATATTGCGCTTCTTGCCAATTAGGACTCTGTTGTGCGCGAAAGACTTGAAGGTTTAGAGTCAGCTTCTGACTTAATTCGTCGATAAAACGATAGGTCTCTGGAAATAGATAGCCCGTATCCGTCAGGATAACAGGAATGTCCGGTTTAGCTTGAGTCACTAAATGCAGCATCAACGCCGCTTGGATCCCAAAACTGGAAGACACTACATGGACGCCTTCTAAATGATCTAGAGCCCACTTGACCCTTTCTGATGCCGTTAGCTGTTCTAACTCAGCGTTAATTTGCCCAAGACGAAGTATCTGCTCCGTCTTCGTTAATGTGAGTAGCTCTGCTAACTTTAATTTTGAAGCGACAGAATTAGGCATGCAGATCCCTCTTTGAAATGATCACCTCTTCGATGATCCCAGCTCGAATTGTAAAATCGCCGAATCCTTCATTGTCGTTACGCTCTGTAGACCAGCGCCCCACCAGCGAATCTATCTCTTCTAAGATCTGAGCCGATGTGATGTTCTCTTTATACATCTTAGGAATACGAGTTCCGGCCTGATTACCACCTAAGTGCATGTTGTATCGCCCCGGAGCTTTACCGATTAAGCCGATCTCCGCCAGCATTGCACGACCACAACCGTTCGGACACCCCGTGACACGGAGAATAATGTTGTCATCTTCAGGTAATCCATGCTTCTTCAGAATGTCTTCAACATCGGTCACGAACCCTGGAAGAAAACGTTCGGCTTCTGCCATTGCTAAAGGACACGTTGGAAATGCCACACACGCCATCGAGTTTTTACGCTGATCAGAAACGCTATCGTCCATTAAGCCATACTCACGAGCGATTTTCTCGATGTTAGATTTCTGATTCGTAGGGACTCCAGCAACAATCAGATTCTGATTAGCGGTCATCCGGAAATCGCCTTTATGGATCTTAGCAATCTCAGCAACACCGGTTTTCAGAGCTTTACCTGGAAAATCAAGTAAACGACCATTCTCAATGAACAGTGCTAAGTGGTGCTTACCATCAATACCTTCCGCCCAACCAATGCGGTCACCACGACCAGTAAACTCATAAGGACGACTTTCCGAGAACTCAACGCCTGCACGTTTCTCGACTTCCGCTTTGAAGACCTCAATACCGACACGATCTAGCGTGTATTTCGTTTTGGCATTCTTACGGTTTGAACGGTTACCCCAATCACGCTGCGTCGTCACAACGGCTGCTGCCACATCAAGTGTTTTCTCTAATGGCACAAAACCAAAATCATCCGCTCTACGAGCATAAGTTGAGGTATCACCGTGTGTCATGGCAAGACCACCACCCACTAACACGTTAAAGCCCACCAGCTTTCCGTCTTCAGCTATGGCAACGAAGTTAAGATCGTTAGCATGAACGTCGACGTCATTTTGCGGAGGAATTACGACCGTTGTCTTGAACTTACGCGGTAGGTAATTACTGCCTAAGATAGGTTCTTCATCCGTTGTTGCTAGCTTTTCACCATCTAACCAGATCTCTGCGTAAGATCGAGTTTTAGGTAATAGGTGTTCACTGATCTTTTTGGCCCACTCATACGCTTCTTGGTGGAGCTCGGACTCAACCGGGTTTGTGGTACATAAAACATTTCGGTTTACATCCCCCGCCGTCGCGATTGAATCAATACCAATGTTATTCAACGTTTGGTGCATTAACTTAATGTTCGGCTTCAACACACCGTGGAACTGAAACGTTTGACGGGTTGTGAGACGAATAGAACCATAAGAGGTATGCTCATCGGCGAACTTATCAATCGCCAACCACTGCTTAGGCGTAATAATGCCACCGGGCATGCGCGCACGTAGCATCACATTATGCAAAGGTTCTAGTTTTTGCTTTGCACGCTCGTTACGAATATCACGGTCATCTTGTTGATACATACCGTGGAAACGGATCAGTTGAAAATTATCCGCAGTAAAACCACCCGTTATTCTATTTTGGAGATCTTGTTCAATTGTTCCGCGCAAATAATTACTTTCACGCTTAAGACGCTCATTGTCAGCCAAAGGTCCAAGTACTTGACCTAGCACTTCTTGCTCTATTACTTGCTTACTCATTAGTACACATCCCTTTGGTAACGTTTCGCTTTACGTAAATCATTAATATATTGCTCAGCTTGCTCGCGGCTCTGATTGCCATGTTCTTCTGCAATAGTGACGAGTGCTTCATGAACATCTTTTGCCATTCGAGTCGCATCACCGCACACATAAAGGTACGCGCCCTCTTGAAGCCATTGCCAAACCTGATCAGCTTGTTCAATTAAGCGATCTTGAACATAGACCTTTTCTTTTTGATCTCGGCTAAAGGCCACATCGAGCTTAGTTAACGCACCTGATTTAAGAAACTTCTGCCACTCAACTTGGTATAAGAAATCTTGAGTAAAGGTACGGTCACCAAAGAACAACCAGCTTTTGCCTTGAGCATCATTGTTTTCACGCTCTTGCACAAAACTGCGGAAAGGTGCGATACCAGTACCCGGACCAATCATAATGATGGGAGTATTATCATCTTGCGGCAGTTTGAAGTTATTGTTGTTCTCAACAAACACCTTCACTTCACCACCTTCTTCAAGGCGTTGTGCTAAGAAACTTGAAGCACCGCCCAAACGAGACTCTTCGCCTTTTTGGTATTCAACCAGACCAACCGTTAAATGAACTTCTTCATCCACTTCGGCTTGGCTTGATGCAATTGAGTAGAGGCGCGGAGTCAGCTTACGTAACAGGCTAATTAACTCATCAGCCGATAGCTTGGTTTTCTTTTCAGCCAGCACATCGACAATTTGAGTGTTGCTTGCATATTCACGAAGCTTGTCTTTATCTTCCACCAGCTTAGTTAACTTTTTGCTGCCTGAAAGCTCAGCAAACTTAGTCACTAGTTGAGGGTTTGATGACGTGATATCAAAATGACTGATTAGGGCACTATGAAGAGATAAGTTTTGGCCATCGACATCAACACTTTCAATGCCAGACAACCCAACCTTAGACAGGATCTGATTGGCGAGTTCTGAACTGTTTTCAAACCACACACCTAATGCATCACCGGGTTGGTAGGTTATCCCTGATCCGGCAAGATCGATCTCGATATGACGTACATCTTTACCCGAGTCACGCCCCGTGATCTTTTGACTCGTCAATAGTGTCGCTGTATATGGATTTTGTTTGGTGTATTGCGAATGACCGGCAGCCGCTTGACCTACAGGTAACTGAACGATATCAGCTTCGGCACCTGTCGATAGCGTTTCTTTGACTTGCTCTAATGCTTTCGCGCGCCATTCCGTTGCTGATGCTTCGTAATCAACGTCACAATCAAGACGATCAATAAACGATTTTGCATCGAGCTTAGCGAGGAAGTTATCGAAGTCTTTCGCCGTTTGGCAGAAAAACTCGTAGCTAGAGTCACCTAAACCGATCACTCCATATTGCAGGTTCGATAATTTTGGCGCTTTCTTCGATTGCAGGAATTCATGTAACTCAATAGCATTATCAGGAGCTTCGCCCTCACCATTGGTGGAAGCCACAAAAATCACGTGAGTCTCTTTGGCTAGGTTCTTACCTTTATAATCACTGGCATCAAAAAGCTCGACAGCAATGCCTAAAGCTTTCGCTTCCGCCTCAAGCGATTCAGCAACACCTTTAGCGTTACCCGTTTGAGAAGCAAAGATAATACTGAGCTTGCCCGCAGGTTTCGCCGCGACAGCCGCGGCCGCTTGAGCGATTGGTGCTACTGCACCGACAGGCTGAGCTTGGCTTACCCCCCAAAGGTAACCACTGACCCAAGCCAGTTGTTGTGAAGATAACTCAGAAACCGTTTGTTGAAGATGACCCAATTGTTGGTCATTGAGTGGTGCTGCCAGCCCAGGTAACTCACTTCCCCCAGCCGGTGCATTATTATTTTGTGAAGACTCTTTCTTATATAAAGACATGGTCACGACATCCCTAATCATTGCGTGACGATAGATTAACCACTCACTTTAATAACAAGAAAGAATAGAAAAGTATGTTTTATAACTTTTTGGAAGATAAAAGCGATTGAACGATCAATTGGCCTACTGATTCTCAATACGTACTTGCTGAAAGCCAACTGCCATTGCCGATTTCGATGCTAAATCTAGGTCAGCGTAGTGGCACTCTTCGCCGTGAGCATCGGTAAGCAAAACAAAGCCGCCCCCCATATGGCGAAACTCGACAACCCACGCCCCCTCTTGAATTGAGGGTTCAATAACCGCTTCAACTAACAGGTTTTCTCGATACAAATTTCGTAATTCATTGAGTGTCATATTTCATCCCTTGCTTTGACCTCACAACATAGACCTTATAAGGATAGACGCTAATCAGAGCTCTGCATAAAGTTGGTCGAAAGTGATGAATGTGCTAACTCATTCCAGAAAGATATAATCAATAGGTATAAAAAAACGCCACTCAATCGAGCGGCGTTCTTAAAATCTGTTCCAGATGCGTTTTTAAAACAGCCTTAAAAGCGTACTTCAGCACCCATAAACCAGCCATTAACCATCACAAACTGCTTGCCTAAATCTGAAGAGAAAAACTCTTCCGAATCAAGGTCAATCACACGGTAGCCACCACGAAATGCCAATTCAGTCTCTGCGATTGGAAGACGGTACTGAACCCCAGCCATCAAATCCGTACTCTTGATCCCGCCGCTATTACCAAACTCCATCATACCAATGATATCGAATTGCGTATCAGGAACATTGATCTCTGCGTTACCGTAGAAGCTCCAAGTCATCTCATCAAACGTTGCCGTTTTCGCACCAGTAGGCTTAGGTTCAATGTAATTCGAGTTCGCGTATTGGGTAAACGTCACACCGGCGTCAAAGTCCATCAACTTATGATCTAACAAGGTGTAGTAGAGCGTGTAGTCGTATTTATCGAAAGCCAACGCTTTAGTATCCACAGAGGTATAACGAAAACTCGCATTCGGTAACATTGGAAGATTATGCTCAAATGCGAAATACACCGAAGGTGAGTTCGCATCCTCACTTTGTTTCACTTCGTTTAGCTTTGTACTTCCCAACCACATATCGGCACCAGCTTTCGCCGTGTAAGAAAAACCGTCTTCAGCAGACACAACCGAACTTAAAGATAGCATTCCCACTAAAGCAATTAATGGCATTTTATTCATTTGAGATAGCTCCAATTCCATATCGTTGTGCGCATTGTATGCACATTCATAGATTATTGGGGAAAATTCTACCACACATCTAAAATACTAAAACGATAAACCTCTGACGACCAAAGATTTGACGACCCACTGACCTTAATAACGTCTTGGATGAGACCGATATACAACGTGTTTGAAAAACCACACACCGATTGCAATCACAATCAACCAAGGCAGCAACTTAAACACAACCCCCATCATCCCTAAGACCAGCAGAACCGCGAACGCCACTCCGGTTGCAGCCAATATCGTCATGAATGTGATCCCCGTGACAAGTAAAGTTGCGACGAAAATAACCACAAAGATTAATTCAAACATAATGGTCTCCCTAATTAGTTAATGACCGAGCTCGCCTACTGTCTAACATTGCAGCTTCCATACCAAGTTAACAGCACCAACAAAAACCTTATTTATCAATCAAATAAAAAAGCCACACATCTTCATGCATGGCTTTCCTTAAACTCACAAGGGTAAATTTAACCGCTAATGGCGAATTTAACCTCCCGTTTTCAGCTTAGGCTCTTAACCTTGAAAGAGGTTATACATTTAGCTCTTTAGGGATCTTCGCCAATGCCGTTTGTATCACTTCGATGCCTGCGCCTTTCTTATGTGCATTTTCACTGATATAGCGACGCCATTGTCGTGCTCCCGGCATGCTTTGGAACAAACCAAGCATATGACGAGAAATGTGGCCTAAACTAGCGCCATTTGAAAGTTCACGTTCAATGTACGGATACATCTCTTCGACAACCTGTGAGCGCTTCTTAATTGGCGTGTCTAAACCAAAGATCTGCTGATCGACTTCTGCCAAGATGAATGGGCTATGGTAAGCCTCACGACCAATCATCACACCATCAAGATGTTGCAAGTGCTCTTTCGTTTGCTCAAGAGTCGTAATACCACCATTCACGGCAATCACAAGATCAGAGAAATCTTTCTTGATTTGGTATGCGCGATCGTAATCTAGCGGTGGGATCTCTCGATTCTCTTTCGGGCTAAGACCACTCAACCACGCTTTACGCGCATGGATAGTAAATTGCTCACAACCGCCCTTTTCAGAAACCGTTGAAATAAACTGAGTGAGAAACTCATAAGAGTCTTGATCATCGATACCAATGCGCGTTTTCACCGTGATTGGAATATCCGTGGCTTCTTTCATCGCCGAGACACAATCTGCCACCAGATCCGGCTCGGCCATTAAGCAAGCACCAAAGCGACCATTTTGAACTCGGTCGGAAGGGCAACCTACGTTAAGGTTGACTTCATCATAACCACGCTCACCGGCCAGTTTGGCACAAGCAGCAAGATCAACGGGGTTTGAACCGCCAAGTTGAAGGGCAAGAGGATGTTCTTGCTCGCTATACTCTAGAAAGTCACCCTTACCATGTAAGATCGCGCCCGTTGTTACCATTTCCGTGTACAGAAGAGTCTGCTGAGAAAGCAAACGGTGAAAGTAACGACAGTGGCGGTCGGTCCAATCCAACATGGGTGCAACGGATAAGCGGTTAGCCGCATATTTACTAGTATTGTCAGGTTTCATAAGGTGTTACTCGAAATCTATACACTGCATCGATATACAGCGACTGGCCAGAATGCCCCCAAACTCACCCTTTCAGTACGCATATAGTACGTATCGATGGAGTAGGACGAATGGCATCATTTAGCATTAAAAAAAGAACACTAAAAAGCGGTGAATCACGCTTCACAGTGGACATTGTAGTCAAAAATAATGGGCCGATTATACACAGGGAATCAAAAACATTCAGGAACAAAGAGGAACTTATTTTTTCATACAACTCACGCAGTGTTAGCGCAGGCTTTCAGCGAGTTAGGAATGAGTTAGGGATTGAGGATTTAAGGTATCACGACTTACGAAGAGAGGGAGCGAGTCGGTTGTTTGAAAAGGGCTACTCCATTGAAGAGGTAGCCCAAGTAACAGGGCATAGAAACTTGAACATTTTATGGCAGGTTTATACTCAGCTATTTCCACACAAACTACATAGTAAAGCTCAGATATAAGAACTAACAATCAAGAATGA
>NZ_JAKJSY010000114.1:0-8384 GCF_050337445.1 Vibrio minamisatsumaniensis
CTCTATCGCTGATTTTCGCATCTTTTTTGACGGCTTTACGCCACCCATAAATTTGAGATTCATATAGCGAAAGCTGTCGTGCGGCAGCAGAGACACCGACTTTCTCTGCTAACTTAAGCGCTTCGGCTTTAAATTCAGGAGCATGTTTGATTCGTGTTTTCTTAGTTGTCATTGTTCACCTCGTTAGTGATTGTACTCACTTAACTCGGTGTCCAAAACTTCTGGTGCGGATCAGTATTCCCCTTCTCACAGAATTTGCGAAGACTAAATCTAATCATGTTTTGTAACTATAGGTATCGACTGGATTGATAACTACTTAAATATAATTCTATCRAATAGGCTAAAAAATAAACGGAAAGTTGTGCGATATCCAGTTATTTAACCATTAAGTTACAACTTTTCAATAACTTGAAGGCTAACTAAAATAAGGTGTGTGTGAAACAAGCGTGCAGTAGTTTGGTGTTTATACGTCAGGAATGCTTTTAAAATTAGCCATGAGTAATAACATAAGTGAAATAGACTCAACACCAGCGTTTTTTCGAAGCTGTCTTTAGAGAAATAATGGCGATATTGGAGGGAATAAAAAACCTCACATTTGTGAGGTTTTCCGATTGATAGCGTTACGTGTTATGGCGCAGTAAATCACTTTAGAATATTAAATGCGCGACACCAGCAATCACAGGGAGTGTGATTAAAGTACGTAGAATAAAGATAATAAACAGTTCAAAGATATTGACTGGAATCTTACTGCCTAGCAGTAGTGCGCCCACTTCTGACATATAGATCAGTTGAGTCACTGACATGGCAGCGATAACAAAACGAGTCATCTCATTGTCGATAGAAGCCGCCAGGATTGCTGGAATGAACATGTCCGCAAAACCAACGACGATAGTTTCGGACGCTGCGACGGCTTCTGGAACGCCAAGGAGTTCTAAAAATGGAATGAAGGGTTGACCTAGGGTTGAGAAAACAGACGTGTATTCTGCAATAACCAATGCCATTGTACCAAGACCCATAACGACAGGCAGTACTCCAAATACCATATCTACGGCGTTACGAACGCCTTCGCCAAATACGGACTTAACAGACTTAACTTGTGAGGCTTTGCTGACCGCTAATTGTAGACCCCAAGAGAATGTGGAGTGACCCATTGGGATCGCATCAGCATCTTTGTGTGGCTTGCTCCCATCAATAAACGTATCTTTCTTCCTACTCAAGGGCGGAAGGCGAGGAATGATGACCGCCGCGACAATACCGGCTAAACAGATGGCTGCGTAGAAAGGTAGGAATAGGTGTTCAAGATTGACTTGAGCAATAACGACAAGGCTGAAAGTGATCGATACCGCAGAAAAAGTCGTACCAACCACGGCGGCTTCACGTTGGGTATAGAATTTATTTTCGTATTGTTTGCTCGTAAGTAGGATACCAACACTGCCGTCCCCTAACCAAGAAGCCATACAGTCGATAGCACTGCGGCCTGGTAGGTTGAAGATTGGGCGCATGACTTTACTTAACAAGGTGCCAAAGAGTTCTAATAGGCCAAAGTTAAGCAGTAGTGGCAACAGTAAACCTGCAAAGATGAAGACTGAAAACAGTGTAGGAAGTAGTCCCTCAAGCACTAAACCACCGGTATTTTCTTCCCATATCATTTCAGGACCGATATGGAAGAAAGCCATCAATGCAGCAGCACCGCCGATCAAACGCACTAACAACCATAGAGGCGATGGGTTGAAAAGACCGCTTAAGAATGAACTTGATACGATGAATGTAGGCTTAAAAATGGTGCTTAAAATGGAAGCTACAGACATGAAAGCAACGATTGCAGTGATGATAGGGACCAGATATTCACCGAAAACCGCTTGAATCGACTTGGCTAAGATAGCAACAGGGATCGTAAGATTACCTTGATAGCTAATTGGAGCCATGAAAAGGAATAAACCAATCAATGATGGGATTAAGAAAATCCAGAAACTGCCTTTTGATTTATTGGGCTGAGCAGTATTCGTATTGTTAGACATGTTAATTGTTCTCGTATTTCTACATGAAAAAAAACCACATCCTTGGCATTTTTATTCACTAAACGTCCGTGTTTTTCATTGGCTGCAAGATTACCCAGTATTCATACTCCTTGCAATACTATTCATCAAATATCGCTAAGTATTCAAGTGGGATAATTTAAAAATCACTAATAGTTTAGAATAAACGGTTGTTGATGTTACGGATTTCGATGAGTCATTACCAGATATTTACAGTTTGAGTTGTGTTTCTGTTCGATGGCTCAAATAAAGCCAATAAATGAAGGCAATGATGAAAGCAAAAGAGGCAGGAAAAGCCAGTGCTAATATTTCAAAATGATCGAACAGACAAGCACCGATTAAACCACCAAACAGGAAACCGACGACAATAAATATCAGCAGTTTGGCTTTGCGACGGTCAAAGGGCATGCCTTTTAATCGAGCACCGATCATTATCCCGAGATCAGTAATGATTCCACTCATGTGCGTTGTTCGAATGATCGCGCCACTGTAGGTCGTTATCATAGCGTTCTGCAAGCCACAAGCGGCTGAAGCGAAGTATTGTCCGGAAGTGAAGCCTTGTAATAGTGCCCAAAGCGATACAAACAGTAATCCCCCTTCAATACACAAAGCGACACCGTAACGACGTCCTAACTTTAGAACTTGGTTCTCGATAAAGAATCCACTAAATGCTGCGCCCAACATAAAACTCAATATTACTAATAGTAGGTGTACTGAGGATGAGGTTGGAATCAGTAAGCTACTGCCTAATAAAGATACGGTACCTGAGATGTGCGAAATGGCTTGATGTTGGAAGCCGAGTAATCCGATAGCATTTACGCTACCAGCAAGACCGGCTAGTAGTAAGGCGCCATATTCAACCCAGCGAGGTAGTTTAGAAATCATGGAAGTCATTCCGGGTTAAAATTAGGACCCAGATTATAACGCTAACGAAAAGATACGCTAGCGTTGTTGAACCACTATATTGGGTCTTGAACTGCATAGTGCCATCTCATTTTAGCTGGTTAATTTATCGCAGTATGACTGTTAGCCGTCATGGTCCATTTGATGTTCAAATTTATCATAACCGTGTTCTACTTCCAGTTAACCCGATATTGATCATTAGACTAAAGCCCTTTATGGTCAGCACAACCAATGAAAATAAAAGATTAAAACTGATCATGAAAAAGAAAATTTTACCGATACCTCTGATTTTACTGGTTCCAATTGTCATGCTAGTGGTCGTCATAGTGGCTGGTATTTATCGATTCAGCCTCAGTGATGAAGAGATCTTAGCGAAGTTTCCTTCATCACAAATCACTTATGATCCCATCGTTGACACTGTGTTTGATTTGAAAACGACCAACCCATGGACAATTAAAGTGCCAGAAACGAATGCATATGCTTTCATTAATCGTGTCGACAACGCCAAAGCGCTCGCATTTGGCCGTTATGACTCTGGTGTGGAGCGTGGTGTGATTACTGTCGATACTAAAAAACTTTCAACCGTGATCATGGGGGAGGCGAGTTTCTTTGTTGCGCCTATGTGGGTATCGAATCAAGGTAGCGGTGTGTTCTACTACCTTGGCCTGTTTAAATTTGATCAAAAGCGAAGCCGTGTCGTGCTAGTCGATCAACTCCTACTGGGCGATCGTGTGCAAATTCAAACCTTGGACGTCACTCCGCCAGCTGATGGTCAGTTTACTGGCGCTGGTTTCATCGGTTTCACTCAACATTCTTCAAAACAATCCTTCGCAGAAGCACCGTCGGAAAAGGTGTTAATGAGTTTTTCTTTTGATACGCAGTCGATAGGTAAGGAGTGACATTTGAGTGAGTGTAAGAAATCACTGTTTGTATGAATGAAGTTGGGGTCTATCTCTCATGGGAAAATGAAATGTAGATGCGTTTTTTCATTTCCAACAACTCAATGACTTAGCCTGCTATTGCAATATTAGTATCATATTATTGCAATGTATTGATGATTTATGCGTATGAAAAGCATATCCTACACCTTTATATCGTAGAAAGACCTGTTTACCGTGTATTCAAAAATATTACCCTCTTCGCTTTCTGAGCTTTCACCTCTAAAAAAAGTGGCTATTTTAGGATTGCCACTTATTGCTGCGATTGGTGTTACTCTGCAATCTACCCATTCAGATCTGACGAAAACCGTTGATTTGAATTTATCGGACTCCAGTGTTATTGAGTCAACGGCACCACCTTCTTCTGTGACGGCTATTGAGCCACCGACGTTTGAGTACCAAATTCAAACAGGTGATAACTTGAGTAGTATATTCACTCAGCTTGGATTTTCGTATAAATCGATGATGAGTGTAATGGAAACCGATTTAAACTTTCTAGCGCTTGATACGTTACGCCCTGGTGATACATTGCGTTTTTGGAAAAGTGAGGCGACAGGTGATCTTTCCAAAATGGAACTTCAATTTAGTATCGCTGATAAAGTGGTCTATCGACGACTTGAAGATGGCACCTATGAATTTAAAGATATCTCTATTCCGGGTGTGTGGAAGCAAAAGCCTTTAGTGGGGGATATCCAAGGCAGTTTCTCTATGTCGGCGAACAAGGCGGGCTTGAGCAGTCTTGAAATTGACCACATTGTTACGTTGCTCAAAGATAAGTTGAATTTTAGCCGAGACTTACGTGCTGGTGATCAGTTTGAGGTCCTTCAAAAAGTACAATTTGTTGAGGGTGTTGCAACCGGAAAACGCGAAATTGAAGCAATAAAAATCATCAACCGTAACCGAGTCATTTCTGCTTATCTTCATACTGATGGGCAATATTACGATATGAATGGTGATAGCTTACAACGTGCTTTCCAACGTTATCCAGTGAACAGCAGTTGGCGTCAGAGCTCTCAATTCAACCCTAAACGTCTACACCCGATTACAGGTCGTATCTCACCACACAATGGTACCGATTTCGCGGTTCCCGTTGGAACTCCAGTTCAGGCTACGGGTGACGGTAAAGTCATTATGACGCGTAAGCATCCTTATGCGGGTAATTACGTGGTTATTCAACACGGCAGCACTTACAAAACGCGCTATTTGCATCTAAGTAAGATCCTCGTTCGAAAAGGGCAAGCGGTTTCTCGTGGGCAGCGTATTGGTTTGTCGGGTAAAACAGGCCGAGTGACAGGTCCACACTTGCACTATGAGTTGATCGAACGTGGTCGTCCAGTCAACGCTATGACAGCGAATATTCCGATGGCAGAGTCGGTACCTAAGAAAGACAAAGCGAGCTTTATGGCCGCGAGAGACGAAGCTGACAAGCTATTTAAAGAAGCGTTGGAATCGCAATCCGATCATAGTGAACGAATTGTTTCGGTAAACGGTCTTAATTAATCCATTGGGGAGAGCCGCGAGTTGCATGCTAAACCGTTCAAAGTTTAGTCATGAACTCGCGGCTTTTTAATGTATTTTTTTGGGTTAAGGCAATGGGTTTGAACGCGGGTTATTCGGTTATGTATTGTCTGTAACAGGCAGCTCAGCATGGGAGAGATAACTGACGATAGCTTCTGGTCGCATGGGCGGTGAATAAAAATATCCCTGAATCTTGTTACACCCCATAGCGTGAAGTTTTTCTAATTGCTCACGTTCTTCAACCCCCTCAGCAACGACGGATACGCCTAAGCGATGAGCAAGCTGGATGATCAACCATACAACGCTCTCGGAGGTAGAACTTGTCAACAAGTTACGAATGAAGGTCGCATCAATTTTAATGCAATCGATAGGGTAGCTGTGAATGTAATTGAGGCTTGAGTAACCGGTCCCAAAATCATCGAGTGCGACTGTAAATCCTTGAGCCCTTAAAAAGTTAAGCGCCGATTTTGTCTCTTTTGTGGGGGACAGTAATACCGTTTCAGTTAACTCAATTACAAACTCATTTGCCTTGAAATGGTGTTGTTCAATGGTGCGAGTGAGGTAGGATATATAACGTTTAGAGTCGGTAAGCTCATGAGCGGAACAGTTAATCCCAAGTTTAACTTTGTAGCCTAAACCTTGTTCTAATATTGTTTTAGCTCGGCACACCAGTTCTATAATACGTTCACCCAGTTCGACAATCAGCCCTGATTCTTCAGCGATTTGAATGAACTCGACGGGTGAAATATCACCGTATTGCGTTGTTTTCCAGCGAGTCAGGACCTCGAAATATTGCCATTGAGATTCGTTTTTAATCACAATGGGTTGTGTCACCACGTACATACCATTGTCATTGTTTATGTCTTTATGTGAAATTGGGCTTTCAAGCTCACGACGTAAAGCCGCGATTAACTCGGTTTTCCTATGGTAACGAACGCTTAGATGAGTGTCATAACATCTAGTTTGGTTATCTTGGCTAAGTTTGCACTCTTTCAACGCCAAGCTGGTGTTAAAGATGATCTGTTCTATGTCTTTGTTATGCCCATCTGAGCGAGCAATACCGATACTGACGTCGATATTAATTTTTATATCGAGGTTGCTATAGCCTTCTTTGGTTTTAGCCTGTAGATGTTCACACACCGCTATGGGATCGGAATGGTAGGTAATAAAGGCAAACTCATTCCCCGCAGTTCGAAAAATCAAGTTACTCTCGGGTAGATTTCGACGCAAGGTATCGGCAACATACTGAAGCACCTTATCGCCAATATAATGACCATGCATATCATTAATGGCTTTGAAGCTATTAATATCGATCATCGCTAATGTGAATGGCGTGATGCCCTGCTGAGTAATGGATTCTAAGGTATCTGACAAGCAACTTCGATTTAGCAACCCAGTTAAATTATCGTGTGAAACCTCATAACTGAGCTGATTGAGCAGTTGCTCAGAGCGCTCGTTGAACCACATTTCTCTAAGTGTATGGACGATGATATCGGCAAAAAGTTGATGGTACTTTATCGCTTCTTGTTTTTGGCTTGGACTCAGTGGAGAAGCAAAGGTTGAAAATAGTACACCTATTACTTCACCACTCTGAGTGCGAGTAGGTATTGCGATAGTCAGATCTGATGTGATTTCTTGTCTAAATGCCGACGTTGGTAGCGACTGAATGATGTGCTGCGCAAAGGAGCAATCGGGGTGCTTTTGATTGACAGCTTGTTGATAGATGTGACCATGACGTGCGTTGATTTTGTCATGTACGATATGATCAGAATGCGCAATCACCGAAGGAAGTATTTGGTCTGGAAAGTTTCTTTTTTCTATGATGCTGGTGCTCTGAGTACCAAATGTTTGATGCAACATGAGCGCGGCCGACTCTAAAAGGTCGATACCTTCCAATTTGAGTAGACGCCCAATGTGGTCGGTGTTGATTAAGCTGTTGTGTGTATCTTGAGACATCGTTTTCACCGCTAATTTGAAGGTATCTTTATGCATGAAAACCCATATTGTTTTGATACAGTATTGACCACGTTATCGTTTTTTTCAAATTCAGTGCGACTTATAACGTTTATCGCACTTCCTTCCTATTTATAAAACTAATGTGCTGCGCTCTTTGTCTAGCCTACCTTTTAGGTGGTCTAAAAACAGCTTGGTCCGAGTATGTGAGTAATCAAGTTTAGGATAATAGGCGTAAACCATGACTTCATCGGCTGTTATATTTGGCAATACTGGAACTAATGTCCCTTGTTTAAGGTCATCTTTAATCATCGCTTTGATGGTTAATAATATACCCATACCTCTTTTCGCTGCATGGAATAGAGCTTCTGGATTGGTGGTCGCAAAGTTGCCGTTCAAAGTGATTCGCTGTTCTTTGGTTAGCGCCACTTCACGAGTAGGACGTTCTCCCCAGATCAAGGAGTTGTGCCGTTCTAAATCTTGCTCTGATGTGGGGTAACCATGTTTAGCGAGATAACTCGGAGCCGCGTAGAACCCTGCTTTATGTTCAAACAATGGTGTTTTTTTAAAGCTTAGCGAGTTGAGTTGCTCTAACTCACGACTTATCACCAGATCCAATCCAAGTTCGGGCAGTTGGCCGGGGGTGGTGGTGATGAGTTGCACTTTTATGTCGGGGTATTTTTCTAAGAAATCGTCCATATATTGCACTAGAAATTTGGATCCAACAGCAATAGTCGCCCCTATTTTTAACAGGCCGGCAGGGGTTTGATTGACGGAGCGGGTTTCATCGATGATCGATTGCCAACTATCCAGTTGAGCTTTGGCTCGTTGGTAAAAGAGTGCGCCAGCTTCTGTTTGGCTAATCGAGCGTGTCGTGCGTTTTAAGAGCTGCGTGCCGATACGATCTTCTAGCCAATTCACTCTTTTACTGATGGCCGAGCTGGTGGTGTTGAGTTTACGAGCGGCACCATTGAAACTGCCTTCTTCTATTACTCTGACATAGCTTTTTGCGTTAAGAATCCAATCCATATTATTT
>NZ_JAKJSY010000115.1:0-7951 GCF_050337445.1 Vibrio minamisatsumaniensis
GGCGATAACAATACATTCTATGTTGGTAAAAACACCATTTTAGACAATGTGAAGGTGGAAATCTTATCCAATAATGCGGTTATGGCTATTGGTGAGGAGGTTTCTATGGGGAAAGGGCGCTTAAATATTTCTGATGCGTCCGGACAGTTCTCTTCGATTGTTAGTGGCAAGGCGGATGTACGCTCGGAAAATATGCCCAAGTCTGAGAGAATCAATCTGAGTGTTGGAGATGGTTCGATGATTGCTGAAGGTGTTACTATGATGACTGCTGATGGTCATCCTATTTTAAATTCCGACGGTATCAAAATCAGTAGCTATGGTGATATCACATTGGGTAAGCACGTCTGGGTTGGTTCTAATGCGACGATATTAAAAGGTGTAACGGTAGGTCGTGGTTCGGTGATTGGTTTAAATAGCGTTGTGACGAAGTCAATACCTGAAAATACAATCGCAGTTGGTATCCCATGCAAGCCTATCAAGCGAGATTTTGGCTTTTGGGCAAGAAGCGTCTCCACTTCGAATATAGAAGCTGCAAAGCAGAGACTTGATATTAGCTGATTTTTTTATGTGCCATAAGTGAAGCTACCTTCTGTGGTACAAACTGACTAATGTCCCCACCGTGTATAGCGACTTCACGAACAATGGTTGAAGAGAGGAAGGCATACTCTTCTGAAGGGGTAAGGAACACGCTTTCAAGCCCCGGCAATAACTTGCGGTACATGCTAGTGAGACCAAACTCATACTCAAAATCCATGGTTGTTCTTAAACCGCGTACTAATACGTTGGCTTGCTGCTGTTTAGCAAAGTCCACCAGTAATCCAGAAAACCCTTCAACAGATACGTTAGGTAGGTGAGCCACAGCATCACGCAGCAGTTCAACTCGTTCATCTAACTCAAACATGGTTTTTTTACTTGGACTTGCAGCGACTCCAACCGTGATATGGTCAAACATGCTTGCGGCACGAACAATAATATCAAGGTGACCATTGGTCACAGGATCAAAAGTTCCTGGGTAGATAACGTGTGTAGTCATATTAGCTGTCCTTGCTTGATGTTTGGCGAGAGTTTAACACTTTGTTGAGTTGCTGCTTGACCATATCGAGTGTGATGTCTTTCATCAGATCATCGCCTTTAGCACGAGTTCCCCATGGAAGGTCTGCGACGGGTTTACCTTGTTGCTCCTCTACGTGCTGTTGATAAACACTGACCACGATATCAAGGTCATTATAAGGGCCGGTTCTACGAGGATCGCTGTGTGCGTACAAGCCGATGACCGGGGTCGACTGTGTGGTTGCCAAGTGTGCTGGCCCGGTATCAGGTGCCAACACCACCGTTGCATGTTTGAGTACGGCAGTCAGCTGTTTCAAGTTCGTTTTGCCAACCAAGTTCGTGATTGGCGACTGGCATAATTTTTCGATGTCGTTACCTAGGTTGACTTCTCTTGGCGCTGGAGAACCACATAACACCACTTGCATGCCTTGTTCGATAGCATAGTCAGCAATCGCGGCGTATCGCTCTGTTAGCCAGTTGCGAGAATCTTTGCTAGCCGCAGGGGAGATAACCAAGGTCGGTTTGTCTGCCATGGTGCTGATTGCTAACTGTTCGTCTTCCGCTGTTAAAGGGATATCCCATTGAGGCTTATCGAAGGGTACACCAATATAGCGGGAAAATTCGGCAAAGTTATCCAATACATGGAACTTGTCTGAAATAGGCAGGTGGTGATTGGTAAAGAGTGACTGCGCTTCACGAGTACGATTTTTACCAAAACCTACTTTATATTTCGCTTTGATTCCCCAAGACAGTACACTGGCTCTGAGTGCAGCTTGCATGTGTAGCAGCGCATCAAATTTACGATCAGACAGTTGACGCCATAATTCACGCATTCCTTTGAAGCCTTGCTTCTTGTCGAAAATAATCACTTCAATACCCGGCAGGTCGCCGATCAGCATGGCTTCTATTTTGCCGGTGATCCAAGTGATTTTCGTTTCGGGCCACTGCTTCTGGATGGCTTGAACCACAGAAATAGCATGACAAACATCGCCAATCGCGGAGAGGCGAAGTATGCAAAGAGATTGAGGTGCAGTTGAGAACAGTGACATAAAGTACTCGAAAAAAGTGAATAACATCAGAATTATGCAGATACTCGCATTAGTTGTAAAATAGCAATGACGAAAAGCGACCCAAAGGCCTCATCGATGGAAACGATTAGCACCAACAATCAAACAATTTGGTACGACCCTAAACTTCTTACTCAGGTAGCAAAGGACGATATTGCTCAGATATTCGAGGTTGAATACTGGCAGCAACACGATGCCATTTCTGGAAGTGCACAGGGTCGCGGTACTACATGGTTTATTCAGCTTGATGGAATGCAAGCTGCGTTGCGTCACTATCGTCGAGGCGGGTTGTTTGGAAAGCTCGTCGAAGATCAATATCGTTTCTCTGATTGGGGGAGCACGCGTTGTGCGATGGAGCTTAATGTTCTTAACGTATTGGCTAAGGCTGGTGTCAATGTGCCGAGGCCGATTGCCGCACGAGCGACGAAAAGTGGACTATTTTACCGTGCTGATTTGATGTCGGAACGAATCCCTAATGCGAAAGATCTCGTTGATGTTTTGGTTGCAAAACCAATCGATGCGAATATTTATCGTAAGATTGGCCAAGAGATACGCAAGATGCACGATGCTGGGGTCAATCATACCGATCTCAACATTCATAATATCCTGCTTGATGGTGCGCAAACCGTGTGGATTATTGACTTTGATAAGTGTGGTCAGCAAGCGGGTGATGACTGGAAAGACGGTAACTTGAATCGCCTAAAGCGCTCGTTCTTAAAAGAAGTGAACAAGCGCCAGATTCAATGGCAGGAGTCGGATTGGGAGCCGTTGTTAAAAGGCTACCAAGGTTAATTCAATGGTTGTTAACCAAGAATCTGTTGCAAGGTGTTACCCAGCGCCCCTCGGTTCTGCTCAACCACTTGATAAGCTGCTAAGCCTCTTTCTTTACGCAAGTCAGGTTGGATGAACAGCTCTCTGAGCTGGCTTGCCATTTCATTGCTGTTTTGACAAATAGTGACAGCTTGAGCTTCAAGCAGTTTGTCGGTGATCTCGCTGAAATTAAAGTAGCTAGGGCCATTCAGTAAAGGCAATTGCAAGGCTGCGGGTTCGAGAAGGTTGTGGCCGCCTACTTTAGCGCCCACAAGGCTTCCGCCCATAAAACAGACATCAGCACCACCGAGTAGTACCAACATTTCTCCCATCGTATCCGCAATATACACTTCAACATCAGCGGTGAGGGGTTGCTGACTCGTTCGAGTGATGGTGTTGAATTGGTGTTGTTTAGCCAGTTCTGTCACTTGATTAAATCTCTCTGGATGACGAGGCACAATCATTAATAACGCACTCGGGTTGTCTTGTAGAAGTTGTCTATGAGCGTCTAAAATAAGGTCATCTTCACCTTGGTGAGTGCTTGCTGCAATCCAGACATCGCGCTCAAAGCCTATTTGTTCACGTAACGCTTTGCCTTTTGATACTTGTTCTGCTGAGACGTCAATATCAAACTTGATCGAGCCAGTCACATGCACCGATGCTTTATCTAATCCTAATCGTATAAAACGTTCAGCATCACTTGGGTATTGGCAAAGTACTTGAGAGAGGTTTTTGGCTAAGAGGTCAAAAATGGCTTGGAATTTAGCATAACGCTGGCATGAGCGTTCCGATAGACGAGCGTTGAGTACCGAAATGGGAATGCCAGCTTTCGCCACGCAATGCAGTGTGTTTGGCCAAAGTTCAGTTTCCATAATCAACATCTGCTTTGGTTTAACTGATTTTAGAAAGCTTCGCACACACCAAGAAAAATCAATCGGCATGTAGCGATGCTCGACCAAATCACCAAGCTTTTCTATTTGCTCTGCGCCTGTGCTGGTCGTGGTGGTGACAATAATGGCTTGGTTTGGATCTCGCAGCTTCAATTGCTTTATTATTGGTATGGCGGCAATAGATTCACCAACCGATACGGCATGAATCCAGATAGGATTTTTACCTTGAATTTGTGGTGTGATACCGAAATGTTCTTTCCAACGCTGACCAAAACGTGGTTTTCCGGGCTTGCTCTTATAAAGCCCATACAGAAGCAGCGGTGAGGTTAGTGACAATATAAGAGTGTATATAAGTCGTATAAGCATAAATATGAGGACTTCGAGAGTAAAATAAAGAAACATCGTTGATTCGTTATATCTTAAGTTAGAATGTACTCACACACTAGTGATTAAAGAAATTGGCACGAAAGGTAAATATTGTGAACTGTAAAAATCGCCGTTACTTGATGTATATATCACAAAATTATTCATATGCTATCTTGCGTCCTCTGCAGAAAGTGATTTTAGCTCATCAGGGTGAAGTGCGTTGGTTCTTGGAGGGAGATGAAGTTGATGGACACTTTTTAACCGAGGGTGAGATACGGCTACATAGCATCGAAGATGTTAACCAATGGAAGCCTGACGCGGTATTCGTGCCTGGGAATGTCGTGCCTAGTTTTATCCCCGGTGTTAAAGTCGGAGTTTTTCATGGTTTTAATTCTGGAAAGCTCAATCGACGTGGCAGGGAAGACCATTTTGAAATTCGAGGGTGCTTTGATATGTATTGTACTCAAGGTCCTCAAACGACAGAGCCATTTTTACAGCTAAAAGCAGAACACGGTTTTTTTGAGGTCAAAGAAACGGGGTGGTCAATGTTAGACCCCATGTTTTCACAACATAATGAGAACCCATACTCAAATGATGATGACTCTCGCCCTGTTGTTCTGATGTGTTCCACTTTTTCCCGCAACCTTACGTGTGCTCCTCATTTATATGAAGAAGTGAAGCGCATGTCACAGAGTGGTAGGTGGCGTTGGTTAGTGCAATTCCACCCTAAAATGTCGCCTGAAATTGTCGATATGTATAAGTCCTTAGAGAGTGAAAACCTTAAGTTTGTGGAAACGGATAACGTTATTCCATTGCTTCAAGCTGCCGATGTTATGCTGTGTGATACCTCGTCGGTATTGCTGATGTTTTTGTTACAACGAAAGCCAGTCGTTACTTTTAAAAATCAGCAGCCTAAACCTCATCTATTGAACATAGAAGAAAAGCAGTTAGTCGAAGCAGCATTAGAAAATGCGTTATCTAGACCGCCAGAACTCATGCAAGCTGTAGATGAATACTGTGAGTTCATTCATCCCTATCATGACGGGAAAGCAAGCCATCGTATTTTGTCAGCCGCGAATGGGTTGATAGAATCAGGTTTAGTTGGCATGAAGAAAAAGCCTATGAACTTATTGCGACACTTCAAAATGAGAAAGAAGCTTAAGTATTGGGGGTGGTAGTCTTCGGTATGCATATTGTTGACTCTAGTTTCAATAACTCAACCAAGAATGAATTTATAAATGAATAAAATTAAACTATTAGCTATAACTCACCATAACCGCCCTAATATTAACCCTATTAGACCCGAAGCCTCTCAAATCATAGGGTTACATTACTCAGGAGAAGTTGATGTGACAGTCCTGTGTAACCCAGGCTCTGGCTTAATTGCCTATTTTGAGCAGCATGGGATTCGAGTAATGACGGATCCTTTAGATAGGAAGTTATCATATTCAACCATCAAAAAAATCCGAAACATTATCCTGTCGGAAGACATAGAAATCCTTCACTTATTTAATAACATAGCTTGCAGTAATGGAGCAACAGCAGCCATTGGAACAAAGGCCAAAGTAATTGCCTACAGAGGGCAGACAGGAAATGTCAGTCGTTTTGATCCAGCAAGTTATCTTAATATGCTTCATCCAAGACTGAATAAAATCATTTGCGTTGCTAATGCTGTTCGAGATGATTTAAAGCAGCACGTTTGGGGTGATAAAAACAAACCAGTAACCGTGTATAAAGGTCATGACCAAACTTGGTACCAAAAATCGCCCGCTAATTTGTCGTCACTCAATCTTCATGAGGATAGCTTTAAGCTTTCATTAGTTGCCAACTTAAGGCCACGAAAAGGTCTGCATGTTTTGATGGATGCGGTTCATCTTTTACCAAAAGATATAAACCTTGATGTTTTACTTGTGGGCGCAGATCCTAGTTCTGAAAAAATACAAGAGATGATCGTTCGTAGTGGCAAGCCAAATCGTGTTCATGCCTTAGGTTATAGGACAGATGCACCAGAGGTTGCCGCAGCCTCTGATTTAACTATCTTGCCAACAACCAAGCGTGAAGGTTTGTGCCGGGCTGTTTTGGAAGCAAACTCATATGGTATACCAGCCATTGTGTCTGACACTGGAGGGAATGCTGAATTAGTGGTTGATGGTGAAACGGGATTCGTGGTTGTCCCTGGTGATGCTCAGCAGCTTGCTGATGCTATACTGAAGCTCTATAACAATCGAGAGTTGTGCCAACAGTTCGGTAGAGCGGCGAAGCAACGTGTTATTGATAAATTCAATGTGGCTCAGGGAGTTGAGGCAACACTTAGAGTGTACAAAGGGTTGTTAAAGTAACGGTGTAAGAAAAGAGTCAGTATTGATGGATTTATATATGTGCTCCACTTTGCGTCATTTTATGTTTGCGCTTTTAAGGGCCAGTAAAAACGCAGAGCAAAATAGTCTAATTATTGTCATTCTTGACCAGCAAGGATTAGACGAAAAGCAGTTTGATTTGTCGACGTTACCTCGCTCGGTGTCGGTAAAGTTTGTGAATAGGAAATTATTACTAAGGAGGGTGTATCGTGGGTTGTTGGGGTTTGCACATAAACTATATGCAACTGCTTTAATTTCAAGTGCTTACTTTAAGCGTCGAACAAGAAAGTTGGTGCTTGAAGATGAGTTGGGTTTTGATCAAAATACGGAGATCAGCCTATTCTTATTTAATGATAGAAATCGATTAGCGAGATTATTGAGGCACTTGGTTAATCAATACCAAGTGATTGAAGATGGATTGTCAAACTATAGTGGGTCACCACTGAGTGCAATTGAACGCTTGTTTTCAATTAACCGGCAGAATCGGTATTTCGGGGATGATGTCCGTTGCACCAATATCTTTTTATTGAATAAAGACTCAGCTCCAAAGGCTATTAATTCTAAGGTAAGTACTATCGATTTTGTGGATACCGATATAGTCAATGATTTTTTATTGCCTATCTTTAAGGTTGACCGTTCTAGCCTTGATCATTTGCCTCAGGTTCTTATTGCCACACAACCTATATCAATCGCAGGTATGAGTAAATCTGAGGTCACTTTGAAGGTGTATCAAGAAGTTGTAAATAAACTTAAAAAAGATAACATTTCATATCAATTTAAAGTTCATCCTAGAGAGAACGAAGATAAGTATAGAGAGTTCTTTCCTATGGCGACATTTGTAGATAGTAAGACCCCATTAGAGCTACTTCTTTTTTCACAGAGAAGGAAACTAAATATAGTTTCCATTTATTCTAGCGCAGGAATGGGATTCGAAAAATTTTTCAATCGTATAACTCTTATTGATGATGAAGAAGCTGAGCGTCAGGGTGAAATATACTTGAAATGGAGTAAGAGTATGAATGGTGTTAAGAGAAGGCTAGAGGATTTAAATTTTGATTAGAAAAATGGTTTTTGTAATATCAGCCTTGAAAGGGGGCGGAGCTGAAAAGTTTGTACTTAACCTTTATAAAGCTATGGAAAAATACCAAGGTTATGAGTGCCATATCGTGTCAATTGAAAAAGCGGTAGAACATAATATTGATGGATACCGAGTACATTTTGTTAGTGATTTTTGTAATGTGTCAAAAAAGGGGCTGCGTCGTTTATCATACAAGAAGAATATAGCTAGAGCTGTAGATGACTACATAATAAAAAATATATCAGAAGATGCTTTTGTTTTGAGTAACATGCTTTTGGCTGATAAAATTATGTCTAAAAGTGTTTTACGTGTAAATCATGTTATACATAGTTC
>NZ_JAKJSY010000116.1:0-7944 GCF_050337445.1 Vibrio minamisatsumaniensis
GTTTTATACAATAACGCCTCTAAAGATTTATATCCTGATATAAAAATTAATTAAGCCTACCTTTCTCAATAAAATACGTTGCATATTCGAGTGAAAAGTTAAATTTGATCAATGTCTCACTCTCGATCTTTACTGTTAATTAACGAGATCTACATCACAATCTCATTTTGACTTTGTGATGCAGGTCTTATTGGGTTCTCAATATTTCCATTACTATGCTCTCACACAATAAGAGAACACAGTTTCTCAACCCCTAAAATCCAATTGAGACAAATATTATGAAAAAGATTCTTGTAGTTTGCGGTAACGGCCTTGGTACTTCACTAATGATGGAAATGGCAGTGAAAGAAGTGGCAAAAAAAATCGGTTTCGAAGCAGAAGTTGATCACGAAGATCTGTCCTCTGCATCATCAAGCAAAGCGGATATTTGGGTTGCAGCAACAGACGTCGCCAACCAGCTGAAAGATGGTGGAAAAGAGAACATCATCAGCCTTAAAAATATTTTTGATAAAGCATCAATCGAAGAGCAACTAAAAACTTTCATGTAAGGTAAAATTATGCAAAACTTTTTCGAGTTCATGCTTGGCTTATTAAAAGAGCCTGCAATCATGGTAGGGTTAATTGCTTTCATTGGCCTTGTTGCTCAAAAATCTGATATTTCCACCATACTTAAAGGCACAATAAAAACCGTAATGGGTTTCCTTATTTTAGGGTTTGGTGCCAGTGCTCTTGTGGGTGCTCTAAATAATTTCTCAGTTGTATTTACTGAAGCATTTGGTGTAAGTGGCGTTATTCCAAATAACGAAGCAATTGTCGCATTAGCACAAAAAGCTTTTGGCTATGAAATGGCTCTAATTATGTTTTTTGCATTCGTAGTGAACATTTTATTAGCTCGAATTACGCCTTTGAAATATATTTTCTTAACAGGCCACCACACAATGTTCATGTCTATGTTGGTGGCTGTAATTCTGTCTACAGCGAATATTCAAGGCACTGCTCTCGTCGCAATCGGATCGCTCATTGTCGGTTCATTGATGGTTATCATGCCAGCACTTGCTCAGAAGTACACAGAGAAAGTAATGGGTACAGACCAACTGGCAATGGGTCATTTTTCAACGCTCTCGTACTTAGTATCGGGTTACATTGGCAGCAAGTTTGGTGACACGTCGAAATCAACAGAAGACATCAACGTACCTAAGAGCCTCATGTTCCTGCGTGATACGCCTGTAGCAGTAGCAACAACGATGACCATTTTCTTCATGCTGGCTTCGATTATGGCTGGCGGTGAATTTGTTGAAACCATATCTAACGGACAAAATTGGGTCGTATTTACCTTCATGCAGTCTCTTGTTTTTGCAGGTGGTGTTTACATCGTACTGCAAGGTGTGAAAATGCTGATTGCTGAAATCGTCCCTGCATTTAAAGGGATCTCTGACAAACTGGTTCCAGGAGCAAAACCGGCTCTAGACTGCCCAATGGTATTTCCTGTCGCACCAAACGCAGTACTTATCGGCTTTCTTTGTTCTTTCGCCGCAGGCCTACTGGCAATGGCAGTGCAAGGCGCGCTTGGTTGGACAATCATTGTTGCAGGCGTGGTTCCCCACTTCTTCGTTGGTGGTGCGGCAGGCGTTTACGGTAATGCGACAGGCGGCCTACGCGGTGCGATTTTGGGGTCTTTCACACAAGGCATATGTATTTCGTTCTTACCAATGCTTTTACTTCCAGTACTTGGTGGTCTGGGTCTTGAAGCCACTACTTTTTCTGACTTCGACTTTGGTGTAGTTGGTCTAATTCTAGGGTGGATTGTGTCATGAGCTTATTCGATTTAATTGGCAACCAAGGCGTTATCATCAACGCTGAAAAAAACTTAACGGTTGATGCGGCTATTGATGTGACCTGTTCAACGCTACTCGCGAGCAACAAAATCGAAGCAAGCTATGCTGAAGCAATCAAACAAAAGCACAAGGACATTGGCGCGTACTATGTTCTAGCACCAAAGATTGCAATGCCTCATGCTCGTCCTGAAGATGGTGTGAACGAAGCATCACTGCAAGTGACGGTATTCAAAAAGGGTGTTGATTTTGAGTCCGAAGACAACGGTGACGTTTATCTTTCGATTACTCTGGCGGCGATGGACTCCGATAGCCACATCCACACCATTATGGCGCTATCTGAGTTATTCCAAAATGATGATGACATTGATGCCATTATTGCGGCGGAAACAGAACAAACGATCATCGAGATCTTAAAACGCTACTGATCTTACATTTGTAGCTCCTCCCCCATAAACAAGCCACGGTATTCGCCGTGGCTTTCGTCGTTAATAGACCAAATAAAGCGCAAAAAGTCACATGACATTTTGAGTCTGTTCATCGCCGCATACTGACCTCAACATCGCTCGACATAAAGAGTGCAAACTCATCATTATCCCAGCGTTCACATCGATAACGTCTAATATTTTCAGTCAATATCACTCTTCACCTTAAAAGACGATAAGAGACTTCAATCATTAAAAATAAGTAACCACGGTTAAAAAACTTGCCAATTCGAATAATTAGTTTAGTGTTATACATATGTATATCACCATGCAGTTTTAACTATGACCAAATGGAAAGACGACCAGCCGATCTTTAGGCAGCTTGCTACAAAGATCAGCGACCAAATTCTTCAAGGCATTTGGTTAGAACAACAGGCACTGCCCTCTGTACGTGCGGTTGCCGCCGATCTCAAGATTAACCACCTTACTGTCATGAAAAGCTATCAATTACTGGTTGATGAAGGCTTGGTAGAAAAAAAACGCGGCCAAGGCATGTATGTGGCTGAAGGGGCAATCCAAAAATTGAAAGAATCCGCCCATCAATCATTCATCAACACACAGATCCCAGCCATCGCTGAGACGCTAGGCATCATTGATATGAGTGTCGAAGAACTCGTGAAACAGCTAGCACAACATATAAAGGATAAGTCATGAGTACTTTACTTTCCGTGAAAAACGTAACCAAAACCTATTCCAATCAAGTGGGTGTCGAGAACATCAGTTTTGAGTTAAAACCAGGGCAAGTGCTTGGCCTGCTAGGTCACAATGGCGCGGGTAAATCGACCCTGATCAAATCACTGCTTGGTGGGCACAACTACCAAGGTGAAATAGAGGTGAATGGCTACCACCCTATCCACCAGCACGCCGACCTCATGCTGCATTTATCTTATATTTCAGATGTGAACGTGCTACCCGAGTGGATGACGGTAAAACAACTGCTCCGATACACGCAAGGTGTACACCCCAGTTTCAACAAACAAAAAGCACAGCAGATGTTAAGCAGCACCAACATTAAGCTCTCTTCAACGATCAAGCAGCTTTCTAAAGGGATGAAAGTGCAAGTTCACCTTGCAATCATTATCGCGACCGACACTCAAGTATTGATCTTAGATGAGCCTACACTTGGCCTAGATTTGCTATACCGCGATACTTTTTATCGCCACCTACTCGAATGGTTCCACGATGGCAAGCGCGCAATGATCATTGCCAGCCACGAGGTTTCAGAGATAGAACACTTATTGACAGATGTGCTTATTTTAAAACAAGGCCACTGCGTGTTACAGAAAAGTATGGAAGACATCGAAAACGACTATTTCATTATCGAAGTCGCAAACAATCACTCAAGTGAGATCCAAAAACTTCACCCACTGACCTCACAACCGGGGCTAGGAACCACTAAATGGTTATTGGCAAGCCAATACAAAGCGCAAGTTGAACCATTAGGTAATATCTACAACGTTGGTCTCGCAGATCTATTCCTTGCAACCCAGACGGAGAAGGCATAATGCATCCCAGTTTTTACATGCTAGAAAAAGAACTCATCGAGCACAAAATTAACACTCGTTTACCTCTGTTTGTTGCGCTATGTGGTTTCTTACTGTTCGTTAGTCTGTTTTTTAGTGGTCAGGCGCAACACGAGTTTTTCTTCGAAATGCAAGTGAACGGCAACATGAGTGACATTCACCGAGACTTCACAAAAGATCTCAACTCCGTGATCTACTTTGGTGCCGGCTTAATTTCACTGCTACTTTCGACGCTTTACCTCCCTAAGACGCTGCGTAAAGAGCGCCAAGAAGGCAGTTCGATGTTTTGGAGAAGTATGCCAGTATCTAATGCAATGACTCACGGCGTGAAACTCGGTTTTGGCTTAATGGTAATTCCGGCTATCTGTGCATTGCTCGTGTTGTTCGCCGATGTGTTGTTTTGGATACTGAACATTTCAAGTGAACACCAACTCGCATTACTGGTCGATCAGCAATCGCTGTTTTATGTACTAAGCAATTGGGTGCTATTCTTTGGTCGCATGATGCTAGTCGCACTCGTTTTATTACCATTAGCAACGGTGACTCTCGCGATTTCACAGTTGGTGAACTCTCCACTACTCGTTATCTTTATCTCAAGCTTTGCAATTAAGTGGTTGGCTATCGCACTATTTGGCTTTTATGGCATCAACGACTTCTTCTCCCTCATCACTTCGCTACCGATGAAAGTGTTAACGGCAAATAATCCGCTCAGCGTGCTCTCAGAAGTCTCTATCTTGTCTTTGAGTATTTATGTACTGATAGGCATTGGTGGCTACCTACTGAGCCTCAAATTAAACAGAATGGATGATGTGAGCTTGAAGACACTGTTCCAACGATAAAGCCATCGGCACTGAGCACAAACCCTAATCGGGCGACCTCAGCAGATATCAATATCTAAATCAAAGCTTCTAAGAGATTAGGCGCTTTTTTAATAGCTGACCTTATCAGATGCAAAGCCACGAATTGAATTAGCTATAGTTTGAAATAGATCAGGGAGGTAGAAGATAGCAAGGGAGCCTATTAATGAGCTGACATTAAACTGCATTACTATGAATGCCTGCCAGCTCTTTAGGGGATGATTTCTTACATCGCAGACCAGATGAAGGTCTTTAAGAGTGCGATTAAAATCGATTTGTTACGGTTTACAGATATTTTCGTCGTTCTAGATATAAGCTTTTCGTCTGTCGAGCTCTTGTTTCAGGCTCTAACGATATTAAGCCTTATCTCTTTGAAGCTTCTTTCGCTGTGTCTTTCCAGTATTGGATTCGAACGCGATGAAGCTGTGCTCTTCTCATTTTTTTCATACGGGGTATTTCCTTTTCTTTTAGCTGCTCTTCATGAGCTATTTTTATTATCAACGGTTCGAATCTAGCGGGGTTTAGCTACCTGTTCAACGATACAGATCACAAAACATGTAAGACGCTAGGAACTCATTACATTAAAATGTGACCTAAACATCAACTATAGCTCAATTTAGGGTGATGATCCGTTGATCTAAATTGAGATTAGTTATCTCAGATAACAAATTCATTTCAGTATCAATACAGTTCAGTGATACCTATCTAATAGACCGAACCAACACCAATTAAGTTCCTAAAACCAACCTCACTTAATGATGACAGTGTAATAAGAACCTGATCGAGTTGAACGTTATGCTCGACATTAGTCTATACGACACACACTCAGAATGGGATTATGTTTGTAGCTGACTCAATATGATTATAGACACCCTGTTAAATAGTACTGACCGTCTCGTTTAGCTATCCAGTAATACAAGCATTTCTTATTTGAGGCGCTTTTCGATAAAGAGTAGAATCGCCGCCTTGTTCTATGTTTAAGGTCTCGCACACCGTAGACTCACAACCATTTATCACCACGATATAAGTATTAATACGACTATGCACTCATCAAAACCAACGCACGACTCAGAAAACAGCCACACACCTGAGCATTGCTTCACTCGTTTTCAACAGCCGATCGAGTCATATTCGTTGCCTGAGCGTTTCACATTCCCGTTCTACTACGAACCGCACCCACTGTGTGAAATCGCCTCTCATCAGCTTCAACAGTATCTAGAAACTCAAACCGACTGGCAGCATGACTTCGGACTGGATTCTGACGTGGGTCGCGGCAAAATGTTTGGTGTGTTATTGGTGAAAAGCCCAGAGGGTGAGTTGGGTTACTTTTCTGCTTTTTCAGGGAAAATCGCCGACCAAAACCTACTGCCTCACTTTGTGCCGCCCGTCTTCGACATGCTGAGCAGCGACAGCTTTTTCCACCAAGACACAGCCGACATGATGGCTGTCAACGCTGAGTTTAAAGCGCTGCAAGCAAATACTGAATACCATGAATTGTGCGAGCAACTGGCGCAGCAGAAAGCGCAAGCGGAGCAAGAGATTGAAGCTCAGCGCCTATTGATTATTGAAGGCCGAAAAACGCGTAAAGAACAACGTGAACAAGGTAAAGAAAGCCTTGATGAGCAAGCTTTCGAACAGCTAAATAATGAGCTAAACAAGGCCAGTGTTGCTGACAAGAACCAGCAGAAGTACCTAAAACTCAACTGGGAACAGACTCTGCAAGTGTTGCAGGCTAAAGTTGATGTGTTCACCACTCGATTAACTGAACTCAAAGAGCAAAGAGCACGCCTTTCTCATCAGTTGCAACACAAACTGTTTTCACAATACGCTTTCCAAAATGCAGAAGGAAACGTTGAAGACCTTAACCAGATCTTTGAAAACACGCCAAACAAGATACCACCAGCTGGCTCTGGCGAATGCGCTGCGCCTAAATTGCTGCAATACGCGTACTTAAATGGCTACACTCCGTTGGCATTGGCTGAATTTTGGTGGGGTCGCTCTCCAAAGTCGGAAATCCGCAAACACAAGAAATACTACGCTTCTTGTCAGAGTAAATGTGTGCCGATTTTAGGTCATATGATGAAAGGCCTTGAAGTCGATCCAAACCCATTGCTAGAGAACCCAGCAGAAGGTAAAGAGCTGGATATTCTGTTCCAAGATGAGCACATCGTGGTAGTCCACAAGCCAGCGGGTTTTTTATCCGTGCCGGGTAAGACCATCAAAGATTCCGCCTACACACGTGTTCAACAGATGCATCCTGACGTTGAAGGCCCATTCGTTATTCACCGTTTGGACATGGCGACCTCTGGCATTCTGATCTTCGCTCTCACACGACGTGCGAACAAGAGCTTGCAGAAGCAGTTCATCACTCGTGAAGTTGAGAAACGATATGTTGCCATGATTGAAGGCGTTCTAGCAGAAGATGAAGGCTATGTTCGACTGCCATTACGTGGCGACCTTTATGATCGCCCTCGTCAAATTGTCTGCTTCGAACACGGCAAGCCTGCAGAAACCAAATGGGAAGTGATTGAGCGAAACGAGCAAACCACTAAGGTTTACCTGCATCCTAAAACAGGGCGTACACACCAGTTGCGTGTACACTGTTCACACGAAGAAGGCCTTAACATGCCTATCGTCGGTGATGGCCTATATGGCAATAAAGCCGACCGACTGCACCTACACGCAGAAAGGCTCGCGCTGCACCACCCAATCACCAAAGCGTGGATGGAGTTCCAGTTCGACGCTGAATTCTAAGCGTTAGAAACTTGGCGCGCTGGGTGTTTAATAAACACAGCAACCACAGCCACAATTGCAAGTGCAAAACAGTAGTACGAGTTAGACACGATTTCTAGAGGCGATAGATTAAACACAGAGCCCAATAGCAATACCTGAGCACCATAAGGTAATACGCCTTGAATCACACACGAGAAAATATCCAATAAGCTTGCTGTGATCCGCACCAGAAGTTTTGGACACCGAGTTAAGTGAGTACAATCACTAACGAGGTGAACAATGACAACTAAGAAAACACGAATCAAACATGCTCCTGAATTTAAAGCCGAAGCGCTTAAGTTAGCAGAGAAAGTCGGTGTCTCTGCTGCCGCACGACAGCTTTCGCTATATGAATCTCAAATTTATGGGTGGCGTAAAGCCGTCAAAAAAGATGCGAAAATCAGCGATAGAGAAAGGGAGCTCGCCACTGAAAATGCCAAACTCAAACGATTATTGGCAGAGCAAGCTGAAGAGC
>NZ_JAKJSY010000117.1:0-7891 GCF_050337445.1 Vibrio minamisatsumaniensis
AATGCTTAGTTGGTAAAAATGAATCAGTATCATGGATGGCAAAGACTTGAGCCCAATACCGTATCTGTCTTGAAGAAATTGAATATTGTTTTGCTAAGTAGAGAGATGACGTGCCATCTAAGTATTGCTTAGCAATGATACATTTTAGCTCTCGGCTATATTTGGACATAAAAAGACCCCCAATAATTGGTGTCCAACTATTGGGGGTCAGTTCAGAATGGCAGGCTTTTTTTGTATAACAAACAGAGCTCAATAAATGAATACAATAAATCGAATAAAGGAAAGTAAAGTGGCTGAATTTAAATACAAAGATCTTTCTCAAGAAGAGCAAGACAAGCTGGATGCAGCGACCTTTCGTCGTCTGTTAACACACCTAGATGATAACAAAGACGTGCAGAACATTGACCTGATGATCTTAGCGGGCTTCTGTCGTAACTGTTTCAGTAAGTGGTACAAAGCGGAAGCCGAGCAACAAGGCCTAGATTTGAATATCGATGACGCACGTGAGCGCGTATATGGCATGACTTACGATGAGTGGAAACAAAACCATCAACCTAAAGCAACACCAGAGCAACTGGCCGCATTTGAAGCGAAACAGAAGCCTGAGTGATTTTTATCGCAAGTGTTTGATTAATTTAAACAAAAAAGAGCCTGTCAAGGGCTCTTTTTTATTGTGGCATCAGTGGTTACTCTGTGGTTATGCCAGTTCACCCGTTTGCGAGAAAGCTTCTAGCTTCGCTGCATAAGGTTGTAGGTCACCGATATTCAGATTTACCCACTCGTCATTGAAGTAAGTGTCTAGGTAACGCTCACCGCTGTCACACAGTAAAGTCACGATAGAGCCTGTTTCGCCACGCGCTTTCATCTCACTGGCTAGCTGAAGCACACCGTACATGTTAGTACCGGTTGATGCGCCAACCTTGCGACCAAGAATGTCAGATAACCAATGTGTCGTTGCGATACTGGCTGCGTCTGGGATTTTACGCATTTCGTCAACCACACCAGCAATGAAGCTTGGCTCTGCTCGTGGGCGACCAATGCCTTCAATCTTACTGAATGTACTGCCTTTCACGTTCGCATTGCCGGTTTGGAAGTATTCGTGGAATACCGAGTTCTCAGGGTCGACAACACAAAGCTTAGTTTCATGCTGTTGGTAGCGAATGAAGCGGCCAATCGTCGCTGAAGTACCGCCAGTACCTGGGCTCATGACAACCCAAGTTGGCACTGGGTGATCTTCCATCTGCATTTGGTTGAAAATAGAGTTGGCGATGTTGTTGTTACCACGCCAGTCGGTTGCGCGCTCAGCGTAAGTAAATTGGTCCATATAGTGGCCATTCAGCTCTTCGGCTAAACGACGAGATTCATCGTAAATCTCATCGGATCGGTCAACGAGATGTGCTTGGCCGCCGTAGAATTCTATCTGCTCAATCTTCTTCTTCGCTGTGCATTTTGGCATTACGGCAATAAACGGCAGGCCAAGTAGGCGAGCAAAGTACGCTTCAGATACCGCAGTGCTACCTGATGAAGATTCAATGATTGTTGTTTCTGGGCCAACCCAACCGTTACAGATAGCATATAAGAATAGAGAACGCGCTAAACGGTGCTTTAAAGAACCGGTTGGGTGTGTGCTTTCATCTTTAAGGTAAACATCAATGCCTTCGATACTTGGTAGATCGAGCTTGATAAGGTGCGTATCCGCTGAGCGTTGGTAGTCGGCTTCAATTTTACGAATTGCGTTGTTAATCCATTGATGGTCAGTGCACATAAGCGTTCTCCTGATCGAGTGTAGGAATTCTTTGTAATAGGTATGGTTCTAATTTATCTATAACCCGAGAGAAAAACTTTGCCATATTTGCTTTGTTTTGCTTAAATTGTAGAAAATTATTCTCTTTAAATGCGATTTGGTGAAAGTGTGATAGATGCCGTAGATAAAAAAATATTAGGGTTACTGCAAGAAGACAGCACGCTGTCATTGAACGATATTTCGGAAGCGGTCAATCTCACCACAACGCCTTGTTGGAAAAGGCTTAAGCGGCTCGAAGAGAACGGTATTATTGAAAAAAGAGTCGCACTGCTGAATCCGGAAAAACTGGATCTTTCCTTTACTGCTTTCGTATTAGTGAAAACCAGTGATCATTCTCATGAGTGGTATGGTCGTTTTGTGAGTACGGTGTCGGAATTTTCTGAAGTGATGGAGTTTTATCGTATGGCAGGTGAGTACGATTATATGATGAAGGTTCAAGTGAAAGACATGAAGCGTTTTGATGATTTCTATAAGCGCTTGGTCAATAGCATTGAAGGTATTTCCAATGTGACCTCGACGTTTGCGATGGAACCATTGAAGTATACGACAGCGCTTCCCCTCTAACTCTGAGTTTAATATCAACATTATTATGGTTTAATGGTCGCCTCTGCGATTAAAAAGGAAGATTCATGTTTGCAAAAGTTTCGACGGCTATCCAATTGGTATTAGCGATCGCCATTTTTTATTTAGGCTACTCCATCTACTCATTGACCAATAAAGTCGGGGAGATCGTCGACACTTATCCGCAGGTGATCAAAGACGTATCGGTATTGACTAAGGATTTGAAAGTTGAAGAGTGGTTAGCCTTTGCTGAACATTTGGATGAACTTGCTCCTCACGTATTAGACACCGTTGAAAATGTCAGACAAACGGTTGAACAAGTCAATCAAACCGTTTCATCCGTCGATAAAAAAATACCGACGATTTTGGATGAAGTGAAAAATGTCCGAACAGAAGTTGAGCAGGTAAGGACGGATGTCATTCCCCCAACATTGGCGGAATTAAAACACTATCGTGAGGATGTGATGCCGCCAATGCTTGCTGAAAGTAAATCCTACCGCGAGCAAACCATCCCCGTCATTATTTCTGAATCCCAAAAGCTAAGGGCTGAAGTACCTCCGATTTTGGTGCAAGCAAATGCGCTTGCTGATAAGGGGGAAGCACTGGCTCAAGGGGCTGCGGAAGGGGCAGTGAAAGGGGTTGTGTTATCGCCATTTAACCTGTTGCGAGATGCCAGTGATGGCATCAAAACACGGGTGCAGAGTGAATTCGAATCAACGTCTGAGAGTGAATAGCGTTTACGAGTTATGGCTTTCGCCTTGTGGTGAGAATGACAAAAAAGAGGCTAGATATACCTAGCCTCTTTTTTTACTTAACGGATGCTTATTTGGGTATCCACAACCGCTATCTACACAAAGTGCAGTTTATTGCTTAGTGCAGTTTATTATTTAGTGAAGCGCATTACACCTTCTTGTACTGCCGTTGCCACTAACTCACCTTTTTGGTTAAAGATCTCACCGCGTACTAGCCCGCGAGTGTTCGCCGCTGTCGGGCTTTCAATCGCATAAAGTAGCCATTCATCCATCTTAAACGGTCGGTGAAACCAAATAGAGTGGTCAATTGTCGCCACCTGAAAATTTGGCGTCATAATCGACACTTCATGAGGATGAAGCGCCGTCACTAAGAATCCCCAATCAGATGCGTATGCTAACAAATACTGGTGAATTAATTGGTTGTCTGGCAGCGCACCGTTCGCTCTTATCCAAAGGTACTGTTTTGCTTCCGCCTTTTTAGGTTTCAGTGGGTTAACGACAGTGACAGGGCGCATCTCAATCGGCTTTTCACCACAAAAGGTTTTACGCAGCTTCTCGGGTAAAAATTCGGCGATATGACTTGCGAGTTCCGTTTCTGATGCAAAATTCTCGGGACCCGGGATATCAGGGATTGTGTTTTGGTGTTCGAAGCCCGGCGCATCGCCATGATAAGAAGCGGTTAGATAAAAAATAGGACGACCATTTTGAATGGCTTTAACACGACGAGTACTAAAACTGCGTCCATCTCTTAGGTTTTCTACATCATAGATAATCGGTTTCTCTGGGTCGCCAGGGTATAGAAAATAACTATGGAACGAATGAACACTACGGTCGTCTTGAACAGTATAGCGAGCAGCAGAAAGCGCTTGTCCCAACACTTGACCACCGTAAACCTGTGGTAGACCTAGATTCTCACTTTGCCCACGGAATAAACCCTCTTCTAGTTTTTCTAGCTGAAGTAAACTTAGTAATTCTTGTAAAGGTTGACTCATCGCCAGCATTCCTTTTCGTAAAATGAGTGTCAGATTAGTGCGATAATCGATTAGTTTWGTCAAATATCTGTTAATAAATCATAGGGTTTCGAGACAGAATATGAAAGCTCTCTTATAATTAAGCCGTAGATTTGTCGATTCCGGCAAACATGTTGAGAGAAATTAAATATGAAAAAGACTCTAATTTTAATTATGTCTTTATTATCGTTTGGTCTACTTGTTGGTTGCCAAACAACATCAGAAACCAACGCTTCTCAAGAGACCGTAGCAGAGTTTACTCAAGCAATTTCAGGAACCGTAAGCTACCGCGAAAGAATCGCCTTGCCAGAAAACGCAATCATTACCGTCACCCTAGAAGATATTTCACTTGCTGACGCACCATCAACGATTATCGCAACTCAAGAATTTACGGCTGACGGCAAGCAAGTGCCTTTCGCGTTTGAGTTAGCTTATGATAACGACAAGATTCAAGCGAATCACCGTTACAACATACGTGCATCGATTCATGTTGATGGCAAACTGCGTTTCACGACAGATACCATAAAATCAGTGATTACCGACGTAGAAAACACGCAACAAGCAGACTTACGCTTGGTCAGTGTTCGTTAATGGTCAGTGGAAGCCAATACTAAGGCATTTTGATTGATGTGTTTCGATGAATGGCAGCTCTAGGGCTGCCATTTGTATATTCTGAGTTTGACTTTTCCTGCGTCATTAACTTCAATGCCCTCTTCGATAAGATGCTTTTTTTGTCGACCAAACGAATCACCTTTCAAAGAGATCTCGCCTTTACTGTTGATCACCCGATACCAAGGCAGTTTGCTACCTTCTGGCAGGTTACCCAACGCTTTACCAACCTGTCGTGCATAGCCCGGAAAACCTGAAAAACGTGCTATGTCTCCATAAGTGGTGACTTTCCCATAAGGAATTTGGTGAATCACAGCAAAGATTTGGCTTAAAAATTGGTCCATACTAAATGTTCCTAGTTCATAAATACCAATCACAGTAAGTAAGTGTTCAAAAATAGCGCAGGGAAAAAGCTTGAGAGCAAGACAGATTTTTTCGATAAGTAGTTATTCTACAGTCAAAAAATCTAACGAGGTTATCGAGTTTTTTAACAAGCTAGGGTGACCAGTTAATTACTACGATTGGTATGGTACCACGGATCGGTAGAAGGAGAGGGCTATGGTATTTATAACATTTCAATTCTTGATAACCACATTATTAGCGGTTGTCTGTGCCAGAGCAATCAGTTTAAGCGAGGGAGATATCCCCGTACTAGCAATGGTCATCCCTGCTTTATGGATCTTACCGCAGGGGGGCATCGCAGGATTAGTTTTGCTTGTTTCCATGACGATTTATGGCTTAACGCTACCCCTGCAACCTATCACACTTTCTGTCAGTGCATGGGTGTTATTCCCACTGCTTATGGTCATTTTTTCTAAACGAAGTAGTTTGTCGGTCGTGATGACATCTGGCTTGATCGTAACGACTTTGCAGGTCGGAATCATGGTGACACAATCAGCCGGTAAGCTTGGTGGCACTCCTTGGGCAACGGCGTTACAAATTTTCGCCATTATTATGATTTGGTGGGCAGCAAATCACCTTAAACCCGCCAGTCGACACAGTTGGTGGTCATTGATTTTGATACTCCCATTATGGATAGCCGACTTGCCTTACGCGGCTTTGGTTGCTTTGTGTGTGACAGGTATTATGGCATCGATGGAAGCATTAACGCGTTTGAAAACTTTTCGTTGGAACAAACTATTGTGTTGGACTTTACCCACCGCCGGGTTTGCTGCGTTAGTGATTACACCAAGCATCGATGTGCCAAGCTCGGTATTTGTGGTGTGGTTGTGTTTATTAGGGACAGCATGGATGACCGATTACATCATTCGCACCGAAGATAACGAAGACATCGATATCTAACACGATAGAAATCCCAGTTCTTCTAGCGTTAGTAAATGGTGGTTTTACCTACGATTCTTTCATGGTTTGAATAAAGGATAAGCACTTAGACCGCAATTGTTTAAAAATAGGTGGGAAGGGCTTGCAATGGTTGCTGTGATGCTTAATAATCCAGTCACTCTTTAAGGCAAGCCTTTAAGAAAAAGAATCTATGGGGGCCTGGTCCTCCCGCAACAATAACTTGTGAACTCGGTCAGGCCCGGAAGGGAGCAGCCGCAGCAAGCGACTTGTGTGCCGGGATGTGGCTGGGTTCCCACCCATTTGAAGTGTCGCTGAAACCATATCCTGTCCCAAAAAAACTATAACCTGTCCTTTTAAAAGTCATAAAGTGTCCTATGCTTTATTTAGTTGTTTTCTTACAACAATAATAGGGACGCGTATGTATATTCGTAATCTTCGTAAACCATCACCGAATAAAAATATCTTTAAGTTTGCTAGTGCAAAGAACAAAGATACGATTATGTGTGAGGGAAGCCTAGAAAAAGATTGTTGCTACCATTTCGAGTACGATGCTGATGTTGTGAGTTTTGAATCGCAACCTAAAGGGTTTCTCTACGAATTTGATGGCAAGCAACTACCTTATACCCCTGATTTTTTTGTTATTTATACAGATGGTTGTTATAGTTTTGTTGAAACTAAACCCTATTTAAAGACATTAAGTAAAGAATTTAAACTTAAGTTCCGAGCACGTAAGCAAGCAGCAAAAAAGCTTGGGTTTGATTTGATATTGGTTACAGACAAGCAGATTCGGACGGGTTATTTCTTAAAAAATAGTGAAATGGTGCATCGCTACAGTGGGTGTATTGAAGGAGACTCGCTAACAGACGCTGTTCTAGAAGAGCTTCTGATTTCAAAAGCTATCAAAATTCATGAACTAGCCCAAAGGGTCAGTTTTTCTATAGGAGAGGTTTTTGCTTCGGTTCTTCGATTAATTTCTGTTGGAAAAGCTAGAACAGATTTTGACTTAGAGATGCTAAATGAAAATAGCATTATTTCGGTTAGCTAAATGAGTCGGCATTTTAAGGATGAATTCGACCCTATACACTCTGAAGATGCTGAACAGGAATTTTTGTCACTACCTGAGACGAAACGCACCCAACTCCAGTATGACTCGCTTGATAATACAAAGACTTATGAACGAGATTTGGCTTCATTCCCACCGGAACAAAAAGAAAAAGCGCTACAACGGTATAAATTGCTTTGTTTGGTTCATAAAGATCTTAAAGGTGGGTGGACTCCAAAAAACCTCAATCCGCTTATTGATCAGCATATCGATAAAACTTCGCTTGCTAAGCCAAGTTATAAGACGCTAATAAGGTGGCATCAAGCATTCAGTGGCAGCCATGGAAGTTTTACAAGTTTGGTCGATAAGAATTATTTGAAGGGAAATCGAGAACCAAGGGTTACTGGAGATGAAGTATATTACGAAAGAGCTTTAGAGCGGTTTCTAGATGCTGTTAGACCTTCAATAAATGCAGCGTATCAAGTCTATTGCGACGAAATAATAATAGCGAACGAAACGATAATTTCTGGAAAAATACCGTATGCGCCCCATAATCCCACGGGGCGTTTTAATTTCAGTGTGAGACGTTCCAAGGCAGAAGAGAGTTAATATCAGGCTCTGGCTTTGCCAGTTCTTTCATACATTTGACCATGTAATCGTAGAGTATCAGTCCGTTCGCTTTCGCCGTCTCGATGATGCTATACAGCAAAGCACTCGCATCAGCACCAAGCGGATTCGTCGAGAATAACCAATTTTTTCTGCCAATGACCAGCGATTTGATTGCGCGCTCTGCTCGGTTGTTGTCGATAGA
>NZ_JAKJSY010000118.1:0-7351 GCF_050337445.1 Vibrio minamisatsumaniensis
CGTTGATAGGCAGGGTGTGTAAGTGCTGCGAGGCATTGAGCTAACCTGTACTAATTGCCCGTGAGGCTTAACCATACAACACCCAAGGGGTTTTGTGGACTCAAAGAAAGACAGACCTTGAATGCGTTTGAAGAGATAGACTTTTAAATCAGTTTTCCGAATTTTAAAATTTGCTTGGCGACCATAGCATTGTGGACCCACCTGATTCCATGCCGAACTCAGAAGTGAAACACAATAGCGCCGATGGTAGTGTGGGGCTTCCCCATGTGAGAGTAGGACATCGCCAGGCTTTAATTTCGTTATTTGCGTAGCAAATAACAACATCTACAGTGTACTAATCTGTGATGACAATTTGTTGGAGGGATGGCTGAGTGGTCGAAAGCACCGGTCTTGAAAACCGGCAACCGTTAATAGCGGTTCTAGGGTTCAAATCCCTATCCCTCCACCACCATTGAAAAGCCCGCTGAGAAATCAGCGGGCTTTTTTCATACTGAAGCAATAATACCAATCCGGAAAATTAACCGATCAGGTTAATCCAATCCCTTGTATACATTGTTGTGACGCGATCTTTGCATTCAAGAAATCCATTCCAAGCGCTACAGACCTTCGAAACAATGTCGTTATAATCAATGAAGTTTTGATTTACTAGATAGTGTTGTCTTAACTCATTTATTCACACTGGTTCGGCTAACTTTAAGATATTTAGCCATTTGAGTACGCGAGTGATCTTCTTTAAAGTGTGCAAGCGCTAGTAAGCGAATCTTCATCTGAATGGTTTTTTGTTGGCTCGTTAGCTTTTGGAAATCAGTATTATCCAGGCTATCCATAGCAATATTTCACAATTGTTTGACAGCCTCAATTAGATCACATTTTTACTTTCATTGGTATAAAGCATTAATTCTAGTGCAAATTTTCGTATTAACTGATGATTAGTTCTGCTTGAAATTGGTGAAAATATAGAGGTGAACGAACCAATACAGTGCAAGTGTGAAACCGATGGCACACGCAAGCAAACTCATTTTTTTGAACAAAAAATCACCGCTTGCAGCGCGACCTAATCTCTTCCCAAAAATTTTTTGAATGCCTTCAAGTCCCGAATATTAAGGCCTGACACGCTATTAAGCGATGCAATCACCATTAAACTTTATACATTTTCAAACTTGTGGTCCAGAAAATGCAATTGAGGAATTAAAAGGACATTCACCAAATTTAAGGAATTACAATGAAGTACAAGCTTTCACTCATCGCCCTCGCAACTAGCGCCGTTTTATCTGGTTGTAACAGCGATGATGAAAATATCGTTAAGGTTTCCGTTCCTAGCTCTCCTGAACAATCATCAATAACCCAGCCTCCAACACCCCCTGAGAAAGAAGCGATTGCGTATCCTGACGGTCACGATCCTGAGCCTTATTATTTTATCTCTGACCTTGAAGGTTGGACGGGCATTAAGGCAAGATCAGAAATTTCACCACAAAATGGCTGGGATGGATTTGGCAAAGCACTGTTTGAACCCGCTAACTATTATGGAAAGCTCTATCGAAACTTTGAGCAATTCGACAAGGCGCTTGAGGACTTTGACTCAGACCAATACTCAGACTTAATACTCGGTGCATCCATCAGAGAACTGCAAGCGGCAATGGATAATGGTGACCTTACCGCCGTGGAGTTAACCAAGTTTTATCTTTTTCGAATCGGACAATACGACATCGATAAGCTCAACTCGGTTCTCGAGCTCAATCCCGATGCCATAGCTATTGCAAAATACGCCGATCAAGTTCGAGCATCCGGAAAACCACACTAAGAAATGCTCGGTATTCCTGTACTGGTTAAAGATAACATCGCAACTAACGACAGAATGCACACCACAGGTGGCATGGCGGCGCTGCTCGATTGGAACCCAGACCACGACGCACACATTATCAAACGACTAAGAGAGTCAGGAGCGGTTATTCTCGGTAAAGCAAACCTTTCTGAAAATGCCAACTACTTCTCTGTTATCGATCCCAATGGTTTACCAACCTAGGTGGTCAAACCCGAAACGCATATGGATTCTACAGCGTACTTGGCTCAAGCTCAGGTTCAGGTGTTGCTGCGGCGGCGCAATTCGCAGCCATCACCGTAGGCACTGAGACTCAAGGGTCAATCAATGCGCCCGCTGAGATGAGCTCCGTCGTCGGATTTAAACCAAGTATTGGTCTGGTTTCTAGAGACAATATTATCCCCTTAGCCGCGTCTCAAGATAGCGCGGGGCCAATGGCTCGTTCGGTTGAAGATGTGGCCATTGAAATGAACATACTTGCCGATGCTGACCCAAGTGATCCACTTTACAGCGAGGTAAAAGATCATGATATTCCCGATTATACCAAGTACCTAGATCCATCTGTTTATCAGGGGATCAAGGTAGGGATCTACGAGAACAGTTATTCAAGCTTGGAACAATCCGCTTGGCTTGCGGACATTAAAGCAGCCCTAGGTAAAGCTGGCGTCTCTTATGAAGTTGTGAACGACCTTCCAAGCGCTAGGACCTACCGTCTAAATCTGGGTTGCGAATTCAATTACGAGTTTGCAGATATGGCCAAAGCGCAACATATGCCAGTGAAGTCGGTTGCAGATTTGCTGAACTACAACAATGTCTACCCAGAGCGCAGGGCGGTTTGGGGACAGAAGGACATACAAAACTCGGTAAACACTAAGGTTGATCGCGATACCTGTCTAAACAACGCAGAAGAAAAGCGTAAGATGTGGGACACTGCGGTTAATGACTATTTCGAGAACCATGACTTCCAAGTACTGGTGACGGAAACAAGCAAATCGGCTATTTATGCACCCGCAGGAGCTCCATCGGCATCAGTCCCCTTTGGTTACGAAACCGCTGACGCTGCAATTCAATCTGATTGGAAACGGTGGGCACGGCAGGCCCCAACAATGTTAGGTACACCAGTGTCAACTCATGTAATGGCACCTCGTTTTGAAGATGGCAATGTACTTGCTATCTCAAAAGCCATAGAAGTAGGCCGAAAGTCCATCGCTAGACGCCAACATAAAGCACCCGACCTTGATGCCACCATCAAGATGAATGAAGGTGCTGGCGTTTTTGCCATTCACGATGAACAACGCGCCGAATCACCAACTTACGTACCTAAAGAATCATAATAAAACACAACGTCATCTTTGAAATCTGGAGGATAAAAAAACAATATTAACCCCCTCCAATCTCAGGACACACTCCTTAAATGTGGTGTGTGTCCTTCTAACTGTTTACTCTATAACGCGTTGTTCAAGCCTTGCTGGAACGGCTTAAATTCCTTTACTTTGGTGTCTGATTGAATTTATCTTGGAATTTTTACTTGTGTTCGCCTACTTTGCAACATTACCTGCCACGTTTAGCGTATCCCAAGTACGTGAGAATGGGGGCGCATAGCAGAAGTCCATATAACCTAGCTGCTGAGTGGTCATCTTAGCAGTGATAGCAACGGCTAGTGCGTTGATACGGCCAACCGCTCCTTTCTTACCTACGATCTCACCACCGAGCAGAACGTTAGTATCTGGGTGATAAACCAACTTCACCTTGATGTCTTCTTGCCCTGGGTAGTAGTCGGTTTGGTTCTTATCTGAAATGGTTGAAACCTTCACTTCCAAGCCGTGTTCTTTGGCAAGCAGTTCTGATACACCAGTGCATGCCAGTTCGTAGTCCAGCACTTTCAAGCAAGACGAACCCAAGAAACCATTCATGTAAGTGTCTTTACCAGCAAGTTTATCCGCCATCATGCGCGCTTGTTTGTTGGCTGTGGTTGCAAGTGGAACATAAACCGATTTGCCTAGCGCCATATGGTGAACCACAGCACAGTCGCCGACAGCATAGATGTGGGCGTCTTCTGTTGTACCAAACTCGTCCACTAGTAGTGCACCGTTAGCGGCTTTTGGTAACTCAAACGCTTCTGTGTTTGGTTTGAAGCCAAGTGACATGATTACCACGTCGGCTTCTACGTTACCGTTATCGGTTTCTACGATGTAACCGCTTTGTTTAGCATCGCGAATGGCTGATACGCTGCAACCGGTTTTTAGTTTTGCACCTGATTCACGAATCGCACCTTCCACCACGTCAATCATCTCAGGGCTGAACTGACGGCTCATCACATGCTGTTCACGTTCGATGATAGTGACGTGCTTACCAAGCAGGTGCGCAGCATCGAACACTTCAAGGCCGATAAAACCACCGCCGATAACGCAAACACGTTGTTTGTTGCTGTCCTTCAGTGCTTCTTTTACTGCCAAGCCATCTTCCATGCTGGTTAGCGTGTATACGTGTTCAGGGTTGAATTCACCAAATGACGGAACGATTGGGCGTGCTCCTGTCGCGATCACCAGCATATCGTAATCGATAGTGCTTTCTTTTCTTTGGTGGCTAACTGTGATCTGTTTTTTAGCGCGATCGAGTGCCACCATTTCTGTTTCAATGCGCACGTCTAAGCCCGATTTGATCGCTTGCTCTGGCGTACGAGAAATCATGCGTTCAGTGTCATCAAACATGCCACCCGCAAAGTAAGGCAAGCCACAGGCACCGAAAGAGATGTAGCGGCGTTTATCTAAAACGATAACTTCGTCTGATGGCTGATTACGTTTGTATTTTGCTGCGAAACTCATACCAGCGGCACTGCCGCCTATAACAACAACTTTCATATTTACTACCTAAATAACCTGAACTCAGGAAAAACAGAAGAGCACTCATATGGAGTGCTCTTAATTAAGTTTAAAAATTATACAGCGGCTTCTTTTGAAACGGTCGCAGTGACGTCAGCGTCGTATTGCTCTGTGTTTAGTGAACCATTTTTCTTAGCCGTTAGTACACCAGACAACATCGAGCCAGAGATGTTTAGTGCGGTACGAGCCATGTCGATCAGCGCTTCAATAGACACTAGAATCGCCACTACTGTGATGTCTAGACCCATGATGGTTAGTACTGCAACGGCTGCGAATGTCGCACCGCCACCGACCCCTGCGATACCGAATGAAGCAATCGCGATCACAGCGATCAGTTGTAGGATGAAGCTTAAGTCTACAGGGATACCCATAACTTGTGCCGCCATGATAGCGAGCATTGCTGGGTAGATACCGGCACAGCCGTTTTGGCCGATACTGGTACCAAATGTCGCTGACATATTTGCTGTTTCTTCATCTACACCTAGGCGTTGAGTTTGTGTTTCAACGTTTAGTGGGATAGCGGCCATGCTTGAACGAGAGCCGAAACCGAACACAAGTACTGGCCAGATTTTCTTCATGAACTTCGCAGGAGACAGGCCGAACATCGATACCATCACGAAGTGGATGCCGAACATGACACCGATTGCCACATAACTTGCTAGTAGGAAGCGACCCATTTCTGCGAGTGCGAACAAATCGTTTGTCATCATGAACGTAGTCATCAGAGCGAATACACCGTAAGGCGTTAGCTTCAGAATTTCACGTACCATTGAAAGTACCACTTCTTTGGCTGCATTGATGAAATCAACGAAGTTTTGTACTTTCTCAGGCTTACGGTTTTTCACTTGCAGGATACAGAAGCCTAGGAACATACCGAACAGTACGGTCGATAGTGTCGAGGTACGTTGAGAGCCTGTAAGCATTTCAAAGATGTTGGTCGGAATGATTGATAGAGCCATACCAGACAAACCACTGCTCGCCATTGCATCTTGTGTGGCTATCAGTGAATTACCACGAGCTTCAATAGCACTGTTTGTGCCGATAGAGCTTACGAGTGCATTTGCATCGATACCGAATAGGTAGATACTTGCGATCCCAATTGCTGCTGAGATAGCACAAGTCAAAAGTAGAATACCGATGATTTTTGGTGCGATACGAGATAACGCGCCGCCGCCTTCAACGTTCATGATCGAAGAGATCATCGCCACGAATACAAGCGGGATAACGATCATTTGTAGAAGTTTGATATAGCCTTTACCGAACACAGAAATCAGTTCAGCAAAGCCAGACGTTGCAACGTTACCGACACCAAACACAAGTTGAATAGCGCCACCGAACAGTAAGCCAGCAGCAAGCGCACTCAGTACGCGGAAGTTAAAACTTTTCTTTTGTTTTTTGAAGTTTGACAGCAGTGCGTAGAACCCAAAGAACAGGATGCTTAATCCAATAAATGAAACGCTCATGAGAATCTCCTATGATACCCATTAATACCTAAATCGGTTATTTTTTGTATGCGATGGCTTCAACTTCAACCAATGCGTCTTTTGGTAGTCTTGCTGCTTCAACACAAGAACGAGCAGGTGCGTTCTCTGTTCCAAATACCTCGGTGTACACTTCGTTAAAGGCTACGAAGTTTTCCATATCTGATAGGAAGCAGGTTGTCTTAAGCACTGTGTCCAGTCCCGCATTACTTGCTTCTAATACCGCTTTTAAGTTTTCTAGAGACTGACGAGCCTGCTCTTTGATGCCGCCCTCAACAAACTGCATGGTTTCTGGAACGAGAGGCAATTGACCTGAGGTGTAAACCATGTCGCCGTAAGACGTACCTTGAGAGTAAGGACCAATAGCGGCTGGCGCTTGCTGCGTGGCAATGATCTGTTTCACAATATAACTCCTAAGTTATTAATTTTATTCTGATTTAAATTCACGGATAAACTTGTAAACCGCCTGTCGGCTGATCCCAAGTTGCTCTGATACTTGTGTAGTCGTCTCTTTTAGCTCAAATACTCCGTTATCAAATAAACAACGAATGATGGCTTTATTGCGACCTTTGCAGGAAATCGTCTCGTCTTGATCCACTTCTTGTGTGACTGCAATCAACGCTTGTTTGATCACGTCGTTTGCATTATTGCTGAACGTCTCGCTGACTATGGTTTGCGAGAGATTGCATTGCGGCATCAGTGTTTTAACAATTTCAGGGAATGGGAAAGATAAGTTCATGTTGATGCACAGCATGCCAATCGGCTTTTGCTGTGGACCCGCTAGTACACAGGTGGTCGACTTCAGTAGGGAACCGTCAGTTGCGTTGGTGAAATAGCTCTTTGGAGAAACTTCACCTGTCTTTTCAAATGCACTCCACATGCGTAAACCTAAATCGGTGATCGGTGAGCCAATTTCACGACCCGTATGATGACCATTAACGATTTTGACAACTGAGTTTTCTAAGCTTTCAAATGAATGGATGACCACTTCACAGTAGGGACCAATTAAATCAGCAATCGTGTCCGCTAAGCGAAAGTAATTGTTTAAGTACTCTCTGTCTTCATCAGTGAATCGAACTTGTTTTACATTCATGATTTCGGTTTACATTTTTGAACTCAATGGCTGAAATTTACTCCTTTGGTGGTAGATTTACAAGGTATAGTAAACT
>NZ_JAKJSY010000119.1:0-7223 GCF_050337445.1 Vibrio minamisatsumaniensis
TCCTGCACTCTGTTTGGATTCAAGATGTTTTGGACAGAGCGACGCGCATCAGCCACCGACCAAGGGATATTCCAAAGGTGGCATGGTAAAGGCACTAATCAGAACTAAGCAAACGCTCGATAAATCCGCCCCTTGTAGCTGCTAGAGGGGATAAGCGGGAAAGGAATAAATGATTAGTGTTGTGAGACCGGAATGGGGGCGTAAAGCCTAACTCACAGCGCAGGGCAGCCCGAAAGGGTAAGAGACAAATCCCAATCTGAAAGCGACCATAGAGATACCCAAATCACTCATAAATTTGAGTCGAAATGGGTAGGGGTCGGCGCAGCCGAAAGGGCTGATTTCTCGCCGCGCTTGTACTCTTGTTTCTTCCATTTATACCGCTCGGCGCAGTGTGTGAGTAAGCGAAGCGTCCGAACACCGAGCAAGCGGAATGCCACTTAATGCCAATCTTTGGCACTGTCCCCGTATATTTATTTTCATTCTTATTTAGCTCGTTTTTTATGCTCATCTCATCGCGCGCTTTTGTTTTAAGCCAGCATACACAGAGTGCACTCGCTACGCTCTTTTCTTTGTGATCTGGAAAGGGGCGCTAACGCTCCCTTTACCCCCGTGTGAATTTATTCCCCTCATAGCTTTTACCGATATATGAAACCGATATGTAGAACTGATATGTGAAACCGATATGACCATATATCAGTTCTACATATCGGTTTTTTTGATTTTTCTGTGTGAGCTTATTCTCACTCACTTTTTACGCTATTTCTGGGGACTCTTTTAGTGGACTCCCCTTCTGGACTGGCTTAGTCCACTGAATAGGTCCACAAAACTAGTCCACTACAATGCCAAAAAAGATAAAATAAAAGAGCAGCTTAGAAACATGTTTCTAAGACCTAGGATGCGTAGCGCTACGCGCGACCAAGCACTTCTAGAGGGTGAAATAGTTTGTATTTTCGCAGTTCGTTCCTCCCTGGCTTAATTCAGCCTTTTCATCCAACCAGAATCACTTGGTCTCGCCTACTCAACGCATCCCAAGAGCATGCACTAAAATTAGCAATTCCCCTCTCCAGTTCGGCACTTTCAGTGATTGAATTTCTTAACGCTTATAGAGCACTTTCATTCCCACATAACAATTAAATCCCCTCGGAGGGGGACGCTGATCGCGATTGATTTAGGAAACGAAAAGTAGAGAGGCGCACCTCGAGTTTTTGCGTTCGTTATTTGATTAGCAGGATTCGCATTTTGTAGACGTCCGAAAAAGCCGGTCTGCAGTGTCGCTTTAAGATTCTTTCTGACGCACTTACTTCGTTCGTTTGTCGGATCGTTCTTTCCATTAAAGAACTTCGTCCATTTTATGGAAAAGAACGATCTCATTTTATTCTCGATTCTTTGAAGCTGTTTTATGCTTGAGTTACGCCATTTCTTGTGAGGTTTTACTATGTCTAGCGCACCGGATGATTCCATCGTCTTAGTTTTATTGATTCTTGGTTATGCGATTTACAACATCATTCGAATCACACTCGATATTCGTAATTCGAAATGCTGATTTAGTTTACTTTTAGGCGTTACGGTGTGCTTTTGGGGTGAGTTTGAACGATGTTAATTCGTTCTGTGAATCGCTCTAAAAGCGTCACAAACTTACAAGGCAGTGTGGAGGTGTATTGCCTTGATCAAGTGTCCAAAATCTTCGCTAAGAGCGTTTGTGGGGTTCTGAGGGCTGTTTCTGATAGCAACCCCTGCTATTTACCATAATAGGAATAATGAACACCAAAAAAATCATTCCCAAATTTTTTCTAGCTAGTTTCAACTAAGAACTATTATGCAACATGTTGTTATTTTTTTGAGTGTGTTAAATTCCAACGGGAAATGATGGTTTGTGATTAATAAGTGTGCATAACCTTTAGAGGTTGTTCTATACCTATCATTTTGTATTTTAAAAGAAATAAAGGAATTTTATACCTGTGAATGACAATAGTAATGAAAGTGTTGCGATTTATGTCGAAGGTGGTGGTGATAACTACATCGGAGAAAACGTAATAACAGGCTTTGATAAAGCTGTGATTTTAAAAGATACCGAGCGCAATACAGTTATTAATAATGAAATGTTAACCGAAGCTGCTGCTTCTATTTTTCAAAAGTTGGAGCTTGATATCGAAAGTATCGAGATTGAAGAACAGAAAAAGCAAAAGCTATCTAGCCTTGTTACTAACATGAAAGTTGGTTTTGGATCGGGTTCTTTCACTGAAGCGTATAAAGAATTCTCATCTTTTTTATCAAATCATGTCACTATTATGGCTCCGGTTATGCCGTACCTTGCATTATTGGCAGAGCACTTAAAGTAACCTAACGTTTGCAGTGCGTAAGAGTTAATTTAACGTAACGGCACTTAATCTGTACTGAAAGGAAAGGTCGCTATTGGCGACCTTTTTTGTTACTTTTAATAATAACGTGGCGCATATGAGGCACAGCATGAAGAAGGAAATGGTTAGAGCTAGGGTGTCTAGTGAGTTAAAACACGAATCTGAAGTTATCTTGTCAGAACTAGGTATGAGCATGTCTGATGCCATTCGGATTTTCCTTAGTCAGGTGAGGTTACGTCATGAGTTTCCTGTTGAGCTTAAAGTGCCAAACCAAGTTACCCTTAAAGCAATGAAAGAGCCTGTTACTGATGATGTCTATGACTCAGCGGACGACTTGTTTATAGATGTTTTAGGTAGTAGCAGTGCTAAAAATTAGAGTAAAAAATTCTTTTAAAAAAGACCTGAAACGAGCATCAAAAAACACACGGTGCAATACTTCGCTGTTGAAAGAACTCATCGACAATCACTTAGTTAAGACTGGTACTGTTCCGAGTGAATATAAGCCCCATTTGCTGCAAGGTAACTGGAATCCACACATGGAGTGCCATATTCAACCTGATTTTTTATTGATTTGGGATGTTGATTGGGACGCACAAGAATTGATTTTAGTCCGCTGCGGTTCTCACTCGGAACTGTTTGGGTAATCAAGCCCCATTTACCATAACGGCACTTAGTGCGGACCCAGATTTAGACACAAGAACTGCTCCCAATTGGGGGCAGTTCTTCATTACAGAGTCACGCAATTGAACATAATAGGAATAATAAACACCTATTCTTCCTCTGTTTCAAAGTAAAAAACTTTTCCCAATAACATAGCCATTATGAGGTCTTTTTGTCTGTAAGCTGTGGCTTTTGATATATCTGAACTAATTGCAAAATCTGTCAGTGTTTTTTTTTGATTTATGTAATTCATTCTTTGTTGTGGACTTAATGATTGAATGTATAGGCTCGCCTTTTTTATGGCTGATGGGGTCTTATTTTTGGTGGAATGTCGATTATTAGTTGTCATTTAAGCTTACTACGGGTTGATCTTATCTTGCTCGTAGTAAACTGCATTATTTTATTTTTGGCTAGCGTGTGGCTCATTTAAGGCGCTTTTGGGGGTGTTTTGATGCCAGTTTGAGATGTGGTGTGGGCATATTAGGCGTTTTTCATAGGAAGAATAAAAGGTTATTTAACGTAAATACACTTAGTGCGAACCCATATTTATGGCGAATTTAGATACAAGATTAATAAAAAGTAGGTTTTTAGCATGGCAAGTAGAAAAAGCGTTGATAAGATTTTGCTGGAAGTTGGAGCCGAAAAGATCTCACAAAGAGAGTGGGATTTTCTAAAAGTGTTTAACTCTCCAGATTTTAGCGAGAAAAATATTGCACAAGCTCTATTAGATCATAGAGCATCATTTGGAAATGTCGGGGATTCAATTGAGCGGTTAAAGCACTTGTAGGAATTGATTCTAACAAGTATTTTACATAACGGCACTTAGTGCGAATCCAGATTCAGACACAAGAACGGCTCCCGATTGGGAGCCGTTCTACCTTGGTGTCAAAGTGACGGATTTTTAGTTGTGATAGTCTATTTATCACAAAATCTGTAAGAAAAATGACTGACACATGAGTGACGCTAGATTTAAAAACATTTTATTAAAACCAAATATCGAGCCTTTAGACAGCAATAGTCAACGTATTCGTAGGAACTTAATTATTACATCTATGAATTACATCTATGATCGGTTTTTTTCTTACGATCGGGTCTTCGGGAATTTCCGTAAATGATTTTTCTTTTTTTGGTGTTAAATTTGTCAATATAAACAAAGATTTCATTCATATCGTAATCATTTTAACTTTATGTAACTTCATTATTCATTTTCTTTGGTCAACTATAGATCATTATAAAGAAAACCGATTAAGACTAACTGGACTCAGAATTCCTATAGCTAGGTACTCCATGAGAATGGGTTCAACGATACTAGAACCAATTACCAGTGAAGAGCGTCAATCCACCCTTCACTCTTGGTGGTCGGGAAATGTGGTTGATGTCATTGAAGGCTATAAGAAAAGTTTAGAAAGTAACAATGGTAGTCTTGGGGGAATGAATACTGAAAGTTTAGATGAGATTTTGGGTTATATGGATGTTGCTTTGCGTCGCTACGAAATAGGGTTTTGGAAGCACAATCGAAGTCAATGCTTAAGATGGATTATTATGGATTTCACCATGCCTCTACTCATGGGATTTAGTGCAATTTGGGTTTTATTACCTGATTGGGATGTAAAAATACTGCTTAATATTTTTAATTTTGCATGTGAACAGATGTAGAAATTGTTGGGGTATTTACCATAACGGCACTTAGTGCGAACCCAGATTTAGATACAAGAACGGCTCCCAATTGGGAGCCGTTTTTTCAGCACGAAGAAAGCAAGGAAGGAAACTTCATGCCTATTTATAGTTTAGTCGTGAGTGCTTTTGTGTGCTCGATTTAACGTAATGACACTTAGTGCGAAACCTGATTTAGAAACAAGAACGACTATCTATTTGGAGTTGTTCTGGTGCTTTGATACTATCTAGTTCATTAGGTAATGGGAGAGGGTGTATGATTGTTGTTGATGTCCCTACATTGACTAAATCTCTTGTGAATTCTGGTGTGCCAGAGAAAAAAGCGGCAGCTGTTGCGATGGGGATTAACCAAGCAATTAGAGATTCTAACATCGTCTCGAAGCATGCCTTGGCGGTGAGATTAAAAGATATAAATGATAAGTTTTCTCAAAAGCTTTATGCAGTCACTTTCTTTAGTTTGTGCATGAATGCTTTGATGTTGTATGTAGTGGTAAAGGGTGAATACTGAATCATACCCTTGAAATATAAATTTATTATCATAGATCGTTTCTCTGTGGGTTGGGGCTACATTTAACGTAACGTCATTTAGTGCGAACTCAGATTTAGACACAAGAACGGCTCCCAATTGGGAGCCGTTCTTGTGATGTATTGATGTTTAATGAGCTACATTTTCAAGCCTTTCCGCTAACCAAATTTTTATGATTGATTGGCGAGTTACCCCGACACGGCTTGCTTCGCGATCTAATGAATCTAACATCCAAGTTGGAAAATCTACATTTACGCGCTTTTGTTTTTGCGTTGGACGTTTGATATTCGATAAGTCGAGATCATTCAAAATATCATCATCACTTTCAAACTTTGTATCAAACTCATGTGCTTTCATATAAGCCCACCTCTGCTTTACGTGAACGTCTTACTGAAATAATCCTGATGTTTGTCCCTCGGTATGTAATAACACCTGACCAGTGTTTTTCATTAAGCATCGCTACAATCAAAGCTCTTGGTTCATCATCAGTATTTGCTGGTATCTCAATAAGGTTTGAGTCATTCCATAACCTTTGGGCGGTATAGAAATCAATGCCATGTTTTACGAGATTTGACCGGCTTTTGTTTTCATCAAATTCAAATTTAATCATGAGTAAAATTTATACCTTTTTTACTCGGTTATCAATGCGGATTTAGGGTTATTTACCATAATGACCCTTAGTGCGAACTCAGATTTAGGCACAAGAACGGCTCCCGAGTGGGAGCTGTTCTTCGTTACGGAGTCACGCAATTGAAAAGAACTATGAACATAGGCTATTGTAACGTTGCTGTGTATAATTAGGTTAAACCCACTTAGGCTATTAGGGCTGTTTATGTTTTCAGCAGTTAAAGATCGTGCAGTATCTAAAGCACAAAAAAGATATGAAGCTTATAAAAATCGTGCTGATGAAGTCTTACTTAGTCGTGGTAAGTCAAGCAACGGTACCAAGTTCAAATCAGGTTTATCTGAGGATGAAATTTTTAGTATGCTTAACAAAGCGTCTCATTAAATCGCATGTAGGAAGATAATTGGTTAATTTTAAAGTTCGTCTCGATACTCCGTTTGAGGAAGGGACTTTGGATGAAGAGTTTTTTATCGATCTTCCTAAGATGAACACCGAACAGAAAAAAGCTTTAGCGCGTTTTATAAAAAAAACCACAAGCGGTGAATCATTACCTGGTAAAAATAAGCCATCTCATTTAGATGATAATCTAAATAAAATATCTGGGACTGATAATTATGAAAATGGGGGCTATTGGCATTACCACTGTGGGCTTAATTATAGCCCTAGTAGTAAGTTTTCAATGACTTTTGATTTAGGGACTAACCTCAACGGTTCTACGTCAGCCGAGGTTATTCATTATATCAAAGAAAGCAATAACGAGGTTCTGGTTGTTGGTTTCTCTCCTAAGCACATTCCTTTTCCTAATTCAGATTGGGATTATAACCCTTTGTTTGACTAATGTTTACTACTGGAGTTGGACGTGGTTTCTCTTAATCAGCTCCGAGGTTTAGACACAAAAAAGCCTCCCTATTGGGAGGCTTTTTTGTTGGGAAAATTCATGACCGGTTAAAAGGATCATTGAGATCAATCGCTTTTGGGATTAATCTATTTCTCAGATGTGAAAAAACCAGCTTTGGCGAGCTGGTTTATTTCGGAATACTTAAACGATTGAAGCCCGTTAAGTCCTTTCATGATAGCCATATCACGCAAGCACTTCAAGTACTCCTGCACTCTGTTTGGATTCAAGATGTTTTGGACAGAGCGACGCGCATCAGCCACCGACCAAGGGATATTCCAAAGGTGGCATGGTAAAGGCACTAATCAGAACTAAGCAAACGCTCGATAAATCCGCCCCTTGTAGCTGCTAGAGGGGATAAGCGGGAAAGGAATAAATGATTAGTGTTGTGAGACCGGAATGGGGGCGTAAAGCCTAACTCACAGCGCAGGGCAGCCCGAAAGGGTAAGAGACAAATCCCAATCTGAAAGCGACCATAGAGATACC